>CAITYE010000424.1 GCA_903896535.1 uncultured Paracraurococcus sp. | reverse complement strand
GGTCGCGGGATTCAGCGCCTTCGGCGATTCCGCCTCAACGCATCCCGCTCTAGGCGAAGATGCGGCTCCAGTCGTTCTTCATGGAAACCACCAGCCATTTGCGGTGCGGCGCCGCGTCCAGCGCGCGGGCCAGTCGGCCGACCTGGGTGTCCCGCTCATAGACATGTTCGCGCTCAAGGTCGTCGTGCCGGATCAGCACGCCAAGGCGTCGGCCGGAACCCTCCGTCGTGTATTGCAGCATCTCGAAATCACCATCCGAGTTGCCGAAGGCGATGAGCGGCCGCTTGCCGATCTGCCGCGCGATACCGATCGGTTTGCCGGGCCCATCATCGATGAAGTCCACTGCCGGCAAGCGGGTGAGGTTGACCTTGCCATCGAGCAGCGAGGACCGCAGTTCGAAGGTGGAGCCGATGACCTGCCAGGGCGGAATGCCATAAACCTGTTCGGAAAAGCTCCGGACGAAATCGACGCCGCCGCCCGACACGATGAAGGTCTGAAAGCCGCGCGCGCGCAGGAACCGCAGCATTTCGATCATCGGTTGATAGACCAGGGCGGTGTAGGGCTTGCCCCATTTCGGGTCCTTCGCCTGGGCTAGCCAGGCCTGTGCGAGCCGGGCGGATTCCTCAGGCGTATTGCCGGCCAGCGCCGCGCCGATCAGTCGCTGCAGCCCGCCGCTGCCGGACGCCAGCACGGTCTTCATGTCGCCGGCCAGCGCCGCACGAAACAGCGGTTCCTGCTTCCAGGAGGGATTGCGCTGCGCCATCGCCTTCAAGCGATCGAGCGCATAGGCGAATTGCGGGTAGATCGGCTGTTCGACCCACAACGTTCCGTCATTGTCGAAGACCGCGATGCGATCAGCTGGCGCGACGAAGCCAGGCGTACCCTCGGCGGTGACGGCCGCAGCGAAGTCGAGGATCGCGCGCTTCGGCGCGGTATCGCGCCAGGAAGGCAGCGGATCGTTCCCCTGCGCCGCAGCTGGGGTGACAACCAAGGGGAAGAGAGCGGCGGCGCGCAGCACACCACGGCGATGGAGCAGGTTCATACCAGGGTATATGCAGGTTTTATCGGGAATGGGTAGCCGGCGGGAACTGCCCCGCCGGCACAAAACACGACAGCCCGTCTGGTTCAATTCTTACCTTGGCTGGCCTGTTGCAACTTCGCCATCACCTGATCGAGCGAGAAGCTGCCAGGCTTCTGCCGCGGCGGGAATTCCGCGTAGGTTTTCAGGTGCTCGGCGACGAAGGCCTGGGCCGGGACCAGCAGGTAAACCCGATCGACCAGCCATTTCGTATACTCAGGCGCCTCGCGCTGCGCCCGCTCGAAGGGATCGGCCCGCAGATCGAAGATGTAGGGCACCCGCAGCGGCGTCATAGGCTGCTGCCAAACGCGGAAGCCCTCTGCCGTCTGTTCCATGAACAGCGCCTTCCAGCGGTCGTAGCGCAGCGCGGCGAAGTCCCCGTCATCGGTCCAGTAGAAGAACTCTCGCCGCTGACTGGCGCCGCGCCCGGCCAACAGATCGCGCTGGTCATAGCCATCGAGATGCACCTTGAAACTTTTGCCGGCGGCCTGGTAGCCCGTCAGCAGTTTCCGCTTCACCTCGGGCTCACCCGCCGCGGCGACGAAGGTCGGCACCCAATCCTCGTGCGAGACGATGTCATTGATCTCCCGGCCCGGCTGCACCACGCCCGGCCAGCGGATCATGCCGGGCACGCGATAGCCGCCTTCCCAGCTGGTGTTCTTCTCCCCGCGGAAGGGCGTGGTCCCGCCATCCGGCCAGGAAAAGACCTCGGCGCCGTTGTCGGTGCTGTACATCACGATGGTGTTGTCGGCGATGCCAAGCTCGTCGAGCTGCTTCAGCAACTCGCCCACCATGGCGTCGTGCTCGGCCAGGCCATCGGCGGCAAGGCCAAGGCCGGTCTTGCCCTCCGAGGCTTGCTTGAGGTGCGTCCAGATGTGCATCCGGGTGCTGTTGAACCAGCAGAAGAAGGGCTTGTTCTCGCGCGCGTTGCGGCCGATGAAATCCTTGGCGGCGCCGAGGAATTCCTCATCGACCGTCTCCATCCGCTTCTTGGTCAGCGGGCCGGTATCCTCGATCGTCTGCTTGCCGACACGGCCGAAGCGCGGATCCTCGGTCGGGTCGTCGCGGTCGGTGGCACGGCACTTCATGACGCCGCGCGGGCCGAAGCGTGCCTTGAATTCCGGGTTCTTCGGATAGTCCGAATTCTCCGGCTCCTCCTCGGCGTTCAGGTGATAGAGGTTGCCGAAAAACTCATCGAAGCCGTGCACCGTCGGCAGATGCTCGTTGCGGTCGCCAAGATGGTTCTTGCCGAATTGTCCGGTCGCGTAGCCCTGCGGCTTCAGCAGCTCGGCCAGGGTCGGGTCCTTCTCAGACAGGCCCTCCTTGGCGCCGGGCAGGCCGACCTTCAGCAGGCCGGTGCGGAAGCAGCTCTGGCCGGTCAGGAAGGCTGCACGGCCGGCCGTGCAGCTCTGCTGGCCATAGAGATCGGTGAAGATGGCGCCTTCGCGTGCGATGCGGTCGATGTTCGGCGTGCGGACGCCCATCATGCCCCGGTTATAGGCGCTGAGGTTCCAGTACCCGATATCATCGCCCCAGATGACGAGGATATTGGGCTTGCGCCCACCGGCCGCTGCCGGCCGCGCCGGCCCAGGCTGGGCCTGCGCCAGGGCCGGGCCGCCGATGGCGCTGGCCGCTGCCGCCGCCACGGTACCCAGCAACGTGGCTCGGCGAGATTTTCCAGTGTTCATGGTGACCTCCTGATGGGCGTTATGTGGGCGCGTCGCGCCGGATACAGCGAAAGCCGATATGGCTCATGCCGGTGTCGATCATCTGGGCGTGCCGGGCGGCCGGGCGATACCGCTGGCAATAGCTCGGCGCACAGAGAAAGCTGCCGCCCTTCACCACACGGCGGGGAATCCGCACCGCACGTTGGGTGGCGTCGTAGGACGCCGCCATGTCCGGCCCGCGCGGATTGGCGGGCGCGCAGCAGGGTTGCTCGGCGGCATCGGTATGGCCCACCGCGAACCAATCCGTGGTCCATTCCCAGACATTGCCCGCCATGTTGAACAGGCCGAAGCCGTTCGCTGGAAAGCTGGCGACCGGCGCGGTGCGGGTAAAGCCATCCGTCTCAAAATTCCGCCAGGGGAAAGGGCCTTGCCAGGTATTGGCCATGTGCTGGCCGTCCGGAACCAGCGCATCGCCCCAGACATAATCCGCCCCATCCAGCCCGCCCCGCGCAGCGCATTCCCATTCCGCCTCGGTTGGCAAGCTCTTGCCTGCCCAATGGGCAAAGGCCTCGGCATCTTCGAAGGCGATATGGACAACAGGGTGATCGGCCCGCTCGGAGAGGTCGCTGCCCGGGCCTTCCGGACGCCGCCAGCAGGCCCCCGGCGTCCAATGCCACCACTGCGACAGGTCGCTGGTATCGACCGGCCCTTCGGTCATGCGAAAGACCAGGGCGCCCGGCACCAGCAGCTCCGGCTTCGCGCCAGGATAGGCGGCGGGGTCGAGCGGCCGCTCGGCGACAGTGACATAGCCGGTGGCCGCCACAAAGGCGGCAAATGCCTCATTGGTCACGGTGGTGGGGTCCATCCAAAATGGATCGACCCGGACCCAATGCTGCGGCTTTTCTTCCCGGTAGTGACGATCGGAGCCCATGCGGAATGCGCCGCCCGGAATGCGACACATCCCAGACCCTGCGGCGCCCCGACCGAACTCCTCGTCCACCCTGGCTGCCTCCCGACTTCGCTAGCCAAACCTATTGGCGGGCCATACCATCGAACCCACTATGCTGCCCAGGCAAACTCAACTTCGCAGTTGTGCATATGCTTGAGATCGAGGATCTCCGCACCGTCCGGGCGATCTCCGAGCACGGCAGCCTCGCCCGAGCGGCGCGTGTCCTCGGCATCGGGCAGCCGGCGCTGACCCGGCGGCTCGCCGGTCTCGAAGCGCGCCTCAAGGGGCAGCTGTTCCTGCGGGACCGGCGGGGCGCGCTGCCCACCGATCTCGCCCGGCTGCTCTTGGCCGAGGCAGCGCCGCTGCTGTTGGGCCTGGAGGCGCTGGAACTACGGATCACCGCGCTGCGCGGCAACCAGCAGCAAGACCTGGTCCTGGCCGCCGGCACCTGGGCCGTGGAGAGCATCGGCGCGACGGCGGCGGCCCGGATGCTTGGCGACTTTCCGCAGTTGCGCATCCGGGTGCGCCCGACCACTTGGCTCGAAATCCCGGCGCTGCTGCGGGAGCGGAAAGCCACGCTGGGCTTGCTCGATCTCACCCAGCTCGGCACCCCGCCCGATCTCGTGATCACGCCGCTGCTGCCGCAGCCGGGGCTCTTTCTCGTCCGGCCCGGACATCCCCTCCTGGCGCTGCCGCGCCCCGGGCTGGTCGAGGCCCTCGCCTGGCCACTGATCTTCGTCGGCCACTCGCCGGCCCAGGCGCAGGCCCCCGTGGCCGCCGCCCGCGCCGCCAGCCACGCTGCCGGCGCGACGCATCCGGCCTTTCCCGCCCTGGTGCTCGAGAGCGCGCTACTCGGCCTTGCCGCCCTCCGCCGTTGCGACGCCGTGGCGGCAGCGCCCGCCGTCCTCGCCGCCCAGGCCATTGACCGGGGCGAAGCGGTCGCCCTGCCCTTCCACGCGCCATGGATGATGATCCGATGGGGGATCATCCATCGGCGCGGCCAGCGCCTGGGCCCGGCGGAGCAGGCCTTCATCGACCGGCTGCGGGAGGAGGACAGCGCGGCCGGCGTGGCGGGGCGGCGATGTTTCGCTGCGTTGGGCCTGGCCTGGCCCGCGTGATGCGACCAGCGGTCAAAGGGTTTGGCCCGCTGGCATGCGTTTTTCTGCCCCTCAATCGCCGGGCGGACACCGCCGGGTACCTGGGCTGCCTGGCATTGGCCGCGACGACCAGTCGGGCGCTCGGCACGAGTGAAAGCTGCGTGCCGCTGGAGCCGCTGATCTCCGATCCGGGGAGTCCGCCTGACCGGAGATTGCTCCAGGATCAGGCCTCCGCCCGATCCTCTATAGGCTCCAGATCCACCGAGATAGCGAGGCTGTGCGCGCCGCGGCCCAGGACGACGCCCCGCACCGGACTGACATCGCCGTAGTCGCGCCCCCAGCCGAGGACGACGTGTTCGTCCCGCACCACGAGGCTGTTGGTGGGGTCGAGATCGACCCAGCCGTGTTGCGGGCCCAGCCAGGCGCCGACCCAGGCGTGGCTCTGATCGGCACCGCGCCGGCTTTCCTGGCCGGGCGGCGGGCGCGTCCGCAGATAGCCGGAGACGTAGCGCGCCGGCAGGCCAAGCGCGCGCAGCGCGCTGATCATCACCTGCGCGAAATCCTGGCAGACCCCTTCCCGCCGGGCCAGGACCTCCGCCGGGGTGGTGGTGAGGTCGGTCACCCCGGGGCGGAACGCGAAGTCCCGTCCGATGCGGGCATTCAGATCGAGCAGACCCGCGAGCACCGAACGGCCCGGCGGGAAGCTCTCGGCGGCATAGGCGCCGGCGGCGGGCAAGGCGGCGCACATCGGGCTGTCGAACAGGAACTCGGCGGCCTGCCAGGCGTCCGGACCGCCGTGGCGGGCGGTCTCGGCGACGGCTTCCCAGGCGGGCGTGGCACTGACCAGGGGCGGTGCGGGGAACAGCACCTCCACCTCCGCCTCGGCCACGACCGTGAAGCTGTCGTGCGGCGCATCAAGGAAAAGCCAAGTCACGGGATTGCCGAAATGATCCGTCCCCTCCTGCTGGCGGGAGGCGGGGGGCATGGTCTCGATCCGGCTTGCCAGCACCCGCTGGAACGGCAGCGATCGCGGCCGGAGGTGCAGCATATGCGCCGCCAGATCCACGCCGGCGCCATAGCCATAGGCGGTCTTGTGGCGAACCCGAAAGATCACGCCGCGCCGCGCAGCCTGATCGCGGGCGCTGTGCCCAGCGCATGCGGCGCGGGCAACAGGGCGAACCAGCGCCGGGTGATGCGGTCCGAAAGCTGGGAGATGCCCCCCGTCATGGCGATTAGGCG
>CAITYE010000423.1 GCA_903896535.1 uncultured Paracraurococcus sp. | reverse complement strand
TGGGCCGCCGGCATTGGTGATGAGGATGTCCGGCTCGGGCATCGCCGCGAACAGCGCGTCCTGCCCCTCTGGCGTCGTGACATCGGCGGCGACCGGGATGGTATGGCCGTTGGTTGCGCGCGCGATCTCCCCGGCCACGCGGGCCACGCGTTCGGCATCGATACCGTTGATGATGACGGTCACACCGGCCCGGGCCAGCGCTTCCGCCGAAGCGCGGCCGAGGCCGCGACTGGACCCGCAGACGATGGCGCTGCGGCCGGCGATTCCAAGATCGAGCATGGACGTCTCCTTCTGCCGCCGAGCTTGGCCGCAATGGCCGGCCGGCGTCCAGGCCGCGCTTAGAGCATGCTGCGTTCACATACGTTCACGCAGCCCGCTCTAGCATGTGTTGGATCGCGCGATTCAGCGCCTTCGGCGATGCCGCCGCAACGCATCGCGCTTAGTCCTCCTGCGCGCCGCTTTCCCTCACCACCCGGCCCCAGAGGTCGATCTCGCTGCCGAGATAGCGCGCGTAGGCCGCGACATCGCCGGGGGTGGGGCGGGCGCCCATGCCGGCCAGGCGGGCCTTCACCTCCTCATCGGCCAGCGCCGCGTTCACCGCCGCGTTCAGCCGCTGGACGGTGGCCGGCGGCGTCTTCGCCGGGGCCATGATGCCCTGCCAGATGCCGGTATCGGTGCCGGCCGGCAGCAGGCCACTCTCGGCCATGGTCGGCACGTCCGGCAGCAGCGCCGCGCGGGTGATGGAGGTGACGGCGATCGGCCGCACCAGGCCTTCCTTGGCCAGCGGATAGGCGGTGTTGAAGGCATCGCACATGAACTGCACATTGCCCGCCGCGGTATCGGTCAGCGCCGCCGCGGTGCCGCGATAGGGCACATGCGTCGCCTCGGCGCCGATCGTCCGCATCACCAGGAAGGCTTGCAGGTGGGATGCATTGCCGACGCCGCCCGAGCCATAGCTGATCTTGCCGCTATTGGCCCGCGCCCAGGCGGTGAACTGCGCCGGATCGGTGACGCCGAGCTTTGGGTTGATCACCAGCAGCGAAGGGGCGGCGGCGGTCAGTGCGACGGGCGTCAGGTCACGCAGCACATCGTAGCCGAGACGACGATAGAGCGAGCGGCTGATAGCGATGGAGGAGGTGTTGTAGAGCAGCACATTGCCATCGGCGTCCGACTTCGCCACGGCCTCGGCGGCGATATTGCCGTTGGCGCCGCCGCGATTCTCGATCACCACGGTCTGGTTCAGGAAGCGGGCCATGCGTTCCCCAACCAGGCGGCCGATCACATCGGTCGGGCCGCCGGCGGGAAAGGCGATGACCAGTCGGATCGGCCGCGCGTCCTGCGCCAGGGCGGGCGTCGCCAGCGCGGCCAGAACCAGGCTTCGCCGGGCGATCATGCCGCACCCGCCATCAGTCGGACCGCGCTGTATTCCATGACGATCTCTCCCCTTTGATTGGTCACCGTGATGGCGGAAGCGACGACACCGCGCCCGCCCTGCCGGGTCGGTCGCACGCCGGTCACCGCCACCTCGGCTTCGATGGTATCCCCGACCCGCACCGGCGCTTTCGGATGAAAGGCGCTCTCCAGCAGCGCGAGGCCGGTGCCATGCGCCATGCCGGCCAACACCATGCCCTCGATCAGCGCATAGGTCAGCACCCCCGGCACCGGCCGCGCCCCGAGCGCGCCATCGAGCGTGGCGTCGACAAAGAGCGGCTCCTGCATCCCCGTCAGCCCGACGAAGCCCATCAGATCATGCTCCGTCACGGTCCGCCGATGGGTGCGGAAGCGCTGGCCAGGGGCCAATTGCTGCCAGGTGAAGCCGCGGCCGAGAAGAGGCGGGTTGGACATGGGTTGAACCTCCGGCGACAGGTTCCCCGCGCCGCGTCCGGCGCGCAATGCGTGGCGGTTGATGCGGTGCAGCAAGGCGCGCCCAAGCCGATCATGCCTCGGCGCTTTTCCGCCCTGGCGGGCTGCACCACCGCCGCGGCGTGACGCTGCCGCAGAACTCCCATGTCCAGAGGCGGACATCTGGTCAGACGGCCTTCTCCGAACGGATACGGGTCTAGAATTCCTTGTTGCGCACCGTCTTAC
>CAITYE010000422.1 GCA_903896535.1 uncultured Paracraurococcus sp. | reverse complement strand
CGGCAGCCCCATGCGCCGGCTCATGCCCGCCGCAGCGGCGCGATGCGGCCGCCAGGTTGCAGCGCCTGCAACTGCCCTGGCAGCGCATGGGCCCAGTTCGTGATGTTCCCGGCACCGAGACAGATAACGTAATCGCCCGGCTTGGCGATGGCATGGATCATCTCAGCGAGGCTCTCAGGTGCTGGCAGGGCGACCACGCTGCGATGGCCGCGGGCGCGCAGACCCTCGACCAGCGATTCCTTGTCGGCGCCCGGAATCGGTGCCTCGCCGGCCGGGTAGACATCGGCGACGACGACGGTTCCCGCATCATTCATGCAGGTACAGAAATCCTCGAAGAGACCAGCAAGGCGGCTGTAGCGGTGCGGCTGCACCACCGCGATGACATCGCGCGCGCCGGCCTGCCGGGCGGCCTTCAGCACCGCCGCGATCTCAACCGGATGGTGGCCGTAATCGTCGATCACGGTGATGCCACCGGCCTCGCCGCAGCGGGTGAAGCGCCGCTTGACGCCCTTGAAGCCAGCAAGCGCTGTCCGGATCGTCTCCTCGTCGATATCCATCTCGAAGCCGATGGCTATCGCCGCCAGGGCGTTCTGCACATTGTGCTGGCCGAGCATGGGCAGGCGCATCGGCTTGGTCGTGCGGGTCCTGCCGCTGGTGCGATCACGCACCGTGACCTGGAACGTCGCGCCCATACGATCGGTCAGGACTTTTTCAGCGCGGACATCGGCCTGCGGCGAAAAGCCGTAGGTGACGATCCGTCGGTCAAGCTTCGGAATCATCGCCTGCACTTCCGGGTGGTCGAGGCAAAGCACGGCAAAGCCGTAGAAGGGAATGTTAGAGACGAACTGCGCGTAGCCTTCTTTCATCGCCTCCGCCGTTCCCCAATGGTCCAGATGCTCGGCGTCCATGTTGGTCACGATGGTGACCACCGAGGGCAGGCGCAGGAAGCTGCCGTCGCTCTCATCGGCTTCAACCACCATCCAATCGCCGGCCCCAAGGCGGGTATTGGTGTTGTAGGCGTTGATGATGCCGCCATTGATCACCGTGGGGTCGATCTTGGCGGCTTCCAGCACACAAGCGACCAGGCTGGTGGTCGTGGTCTTGCCATGCGTGCCGCCGACCGCGATCGCCCACTTCAGGCGCATCAGTTCAGCGAGCATCTCCGCCCGGCGTACCACGGGAACGAGCTTGGCGCGCGCGGCCTGCACCTCGGGATTGTCGCGGTTCACCGCGGTCGAGACAACGACAACCTGCGCCTGTCCGAGATTGTCGGCAGAATGGCCGATATGGACGGTAATCCCAGCCTCGCGCAGCCGGGTGACGTTGTAGCCTTCGGCGATATCGCTGCCCTGTACCGAATAGCCAAGATTGTGCAGCACCTCCGCGATGCCGGACATGCCGATACCGCCAATGCCGACGAAATGAATGGGACCGATGGTCAGGGGAAGTGCGCGCATCAGAGGGCTTCCTGCGGGCGCCGGGCCCGCATCAAGGACAGAACAAGATCCGCCAGACGCTTGGCAGCGTCCGGCTGAGCGAGGCGGGCGGCGGATAGCGCAGCGCGGGCCAGCGCTCGCGGATCCCCAAGCATAGCAGCGAGTTGCTCAGCGAGCGCGGCGCTGGTGAAGAGCGCCTGCGGCACCACTTGCGCCGCACCGGCCTCGGCCAAGGCGCGGGCATTGGCACTCTGATGATCGTCGATCGCGTGCGGGAGCGGCACGAGGATCGAAGGGCGTCCGGCACAGGCAAGTTCGGCGAGCGTCCCCGCCCCCGCCCGGGCCACCACGAGATGCGCGTTGGCAAGGCGCGGCGCCACATCGGAGAAGAAGGGCGAAAGCTCGGCGGGAACGCCTGCGGCCGCATAGGCTTCCCTCACCCGGGCGAGATCCTCCGCCCGGCATTGTTGGGTGACGAGGAGACGAGCGCGTAGAGCCTCCGGCAAGGCGGCGATCGCCGCCGGCACCACATCGGCGAAAACCCGCGCTCCGAGCGATCCCCCGAGCACCAGGAGACGAAGTGCTCCGGCTGTCGAGGGATATTCTCCACCGGCCAAGGCAGCCAGCGCAGGACGCACAGGATTACCAAGGACTTCGACCCGGGAGCCGGGCGGGACCTGCGCCGTCGCGGCGTAAGAGACCGCCAAGGCATCGGCACGGGGCGCCAGCATGCGATTGGCGCGACCAAGTACGGCGTTCTGCTCGTGCAGGACCGCGACCGGGCGCCGCCCCAGCATCGTCAGCGCGGCCAGCAACGGTGGTACAGAGGGATAGCCGCCGAAGCCAACCACCGCCGCTGCCGAGAGCCGGCGCAACAGCCGACGTGCCTGCAGCGTCCCGGCGACCAGGGCCAAGGCGCCACGACCCGCCGCCAGAGCCCCGCGCCCGGACAAGCCCGCGCCATGCAGAACGAACCGCTCGGCATTCGCGAAGGCCGGGCTATCAAAGGCCGTGCTGCGTTGGTCCGTCATCAAGGCAATCCGTTCGCCGCGCGCCAGCAATTCCGCGGCCAGCGCTTCCGCCGGGAATAGGTGTCCGCCAGTACCACCGGCAGCAATGACAATGGGCCGCGCCAGATCGCCACGCATCACGCCATCTCGGTCCGGGGACCACGCCGACGGGTCAGCGCCAGCAGCATGCCCATGCCCAGCGCAATCGCCAGCACCGAGGAGCCGCCATACGACACAAAGGGCAGCGTCATGCCCTTGGTCGGGATGAGATGCAGCGATGAGGCCATATTCACAAAGGCCTGGAGGCCGAATTGGGCCAGCAGTCCGGTTGCTGCCAGGACCACGAAGAGGTCGCTTTCCGCCAGCAGCCGCAGCAGGCCACGGACCACGACGAAGCAGAAGAGCGCCAGAATAATGGCGCAAAGTATGAAGCCAAACTCCTCCCCGGCCACCGCGAACACAAAATCCGAGTGGGCGTCCGGCAGTTGGTTCTTCACCGTGCCTTCGCCCGGCCCGCGGCCGAAAAACCCGCCATGGCCAAAAGCTTGCAATGACTTGGTGATCTGGAAGGCATCGCCTGATTCCGGGTCGAGAAAGAGATCAACCCGCTTTTTCACGTGCGGCAGCAAAAAATAAGCGCCGACCGCCAGCCCGCAACCGGCACAAAGCGCGACCGCCACCAGGATGAGGTTCAGGCCTGCGACAAAGAGCTGCGCGAGGAAAACGGAGACGACCACCATCAACATCCCGAAATCCGGCTGCGATTTCAGGATCACCGCTACCACCGCCAACAGCGCAAAAGCCGCCAGGGGGTACAGCACGCGCGCTTCCAACACCCCCCCGCGCGGCCGACCATCGGCCGCACGCGCCGCCGCATCCGCCTTTCCGGCAGCCAGCAACCAGGCGCTGACAACCGCCAAGCATGGCTTCAAAAATTCCGAAGGCTGCATGGTGCCGAGGAAGGGGAAAGCCAGCCAGCGCCGCGCGCCCTTGGTCTCGAAGCCGATCACCAGCGTCGCCAGGGTTAAGACCAGCGCCGCGACACAACCGAGCTGAGCGAAACGTTTAACACTGGCAGGCGGCAGCAACGAGACCACCACCATCAAAGTCGCCGCCATCACCAGGAAGACCACCTGCTTGGCCAGCAACAGGCCGCGGCTGCCTTCACCGATCACCCGCGCCGCGACTGCCGGTGAGGCGGCGAGCATCATCAGATAGCCCAGCCCGATCAGCGCCAGCAGCGCCGCGAGTGTCCAGCGATCCACCGTCCACCACCAGCGTCCGAGAGTGGAGTTGTCGGTGCGGCTGATCGCCATCACGCAATCTCCTGGCCGAGGGCGCCGACCAGGGCACGGAACCGGTCGCCGCGTTGATCATAGCCGGTAAACTGGTCCCAACTCGCGCAGGCGGGAGAGAGCAGAACGACCGGGGCCGCCCCACCGAAGGCGATGCGGGCGGCGGCTGGCACTGCTGCTTCGAGTGTTCCAACCACCTCGTGCGAGATCCCGGCGGCGCGGAGAGTCGCCGCCAGTACAGGGGCGTCACGGCCGATCAGCAGGGCGTGGGCGATGCGCGGAAACAGCGGCGCAAGCGGCGCGATCCCACCCTCCTTCGCCTCACCACCGGCGATCCAGACCACCCGGTCATAACTCGCCAGGGCGCGGGCGGCGCTGTCGGCATTTGTCGCCTTGCTGTCGTTCACGAATAGCACCCCGCGCCGCTCGCCGACCCGTTCCTGCCGGTGCGGCAGTCCGGGATAGCTGGCAAGGCCAGCGGCGATGTCGGCCTCGCTCAGCCCCAAATCCAGGGCAACGGCCGCAGCGGCGGCGGCATTTTGGGCATTATGAATGCCTGGCAAGGCCGGGGCAGCGCCGAGATCAGCAATAATGCCGCCAGCGGCCCGGAGGTGGCGCCCCTCCGCCCAGATACCGCCCGGCTGCGGATGCTCGCCCGAGACCGGCACCAGCCGGGCACGAATCTGCCCAGCCAATGCCCTGGTCGGCGCATCGTCCTGTCCCAGCACAGCGAGGTCGGCGGGCAACTGGTTGGCGAAGATCCGCGCCTTCGCCGCAGCATACCCGGCCATGTCGCCATGCCGGTCCAAATGGTCCGGCGAGAGGTTCAGCATGACGGCCGCATCGAATCGAAGGGTTGCGATGCGGTCAAGCATATAGGACGACATCTCGAGGGTATAGATGCCCTCATCCCCCAAGATGTTGAGACCTAGGGCCGCCGGACCCAAATTGCCACCAACCTCGGAAACTCGGCCGGCGGCGGTCAGCAGGTGGTGCAACAGCGCCGTGGTGGTCGATTTTCCGTTGGTCCCGGTAATGCCCAAGAACCGCGCCCGCGAACCCTGGGCCCGAACCGCAAGATAGAGCAACTCGACGTCACATAAGATGGGTACGCCCGCTGCCCGGGCCGCTGCCGCTGCTGGATGGGCCTTCGGCAACAGGTGCGGAATGCCTGGCGAGAGCAACAGCATGTCCCAACGAAACCGCCCCTCGGCCGGGTTCGCGACCGCAAGACCAGCCGTCTCGGCCTGCATGCGTCCCTCAGGACGGTCATCCCAGCAGGCGACTTCCGCCCCCCAGTCGCGCAACCGATACGCTGCGGGCAGCCCGGCACGGCCGAGACCCACCACCGCGATCCGCGCTCCGGCGAAGGGCAGGAACGGGGGGGTGGACATCAGCGGATCTTCAGGGTGCTGAGGCCGACGAGGGCCAGGATGATCGCGATGATCCAGAACCGGATGACGATGGTCGGCTCCGCCCAGCCCTTTTTCTCAAAATGGTGGTGCAGCGGGGCCATCAGAAAGACCCGCCGGCCGGTGCGCTTGAACCAGAAGACCTGGATGATGACCGAGACGGTTTCCACTACGAACAGGCCGCCGACGATCGCCAGCACGATTTCATGTTTCGTTGCGACCGCCACCGCACCGAGCGCGCCGCCGAGCGAGAGCGAGCCGGTATCACCCATGAAGACGGCGGCCGGTGGCGCGTTGAACCATAGGAAACCGAGCCCTGCACCGATCAGTGCCGCAAGGAAGACCGCCAACTCATTGGCGCCCGGTACCGGCAGCAGTTGCAGGTAATCGGCCATCACCCGATTGCCGACGAGGTAAGCGATCAGCGCGAAGACCGCAGCCGCGATCATCGCCGGGACAATCGCCAGCCCGTCCAGCCCGTCAGTCAGGTTCACCGCGTTGGAGGCGCCCATCATCACCAGCATGCCAACCAGCGGGAACAACAGACCGAAGGGAACCAGCACATCCTTGAAGATCGGCAACGCAAGGCCGCTGGCGATCGCCGGCGGATGCAGCAGCAGGATCCAAATCGCCGCCAGCAGGCCGACGCCGGCCTGCACCACCAGCTTCGCCCGCCCGGATACGCCCTTGGTATTGCGCTTGGTCACCTTCAGCCAGTCATCGGCGAAACCAAGCGCGCCATAGGCAAGCGTAACCATCAGCACCGCCCAGACCAGACCGCTCCGCAGGTCCGCCCAAAGCAGCGTACCGAAGACCAGCGCCATCAGGATCAGTACGCCACCCATGGTGGGCGTACCCTTTTTGGTCAGCAGGTGGCTCTGCGGACCATCCTCACGGATCGGCTGTCCGCCCCGCTGAAACCCCCGCAGCCAGCGGATAACCGCCGGCCCCAGCACCAGGGCGAAGACCAACGACGTCAGGCAGGCGGCGCCGGCACGAAAGGTCGTGTACCTGATCAGGTTGAACAGCGCGAACTCATCGGCCAGGGGCGCGAAGAGATTGAAAATCACGATCCCGTCTCCGTCAGCGCCTGCACCACCAGCGCCATCCGGCTGCCGAGCGCGCCCTTTACCAGCACCACATCTCCCGGCCGCAAGGCCGCTTTCACCAGCGGCCCCAACGCCGCGCTATCCGGGGCATGGGCGCCGCGCCGATTGGCTGGCAACCGGTCGTATAGCGCCGTCATCTCCGGCCCGCAGCAGAAGACCAGATCGGCCAGCGCCGCCACCGGGGCCAGATTGGCGTGCAATTCGGCCGAAAACGTGCCGAGTTCCCGCATATCGCCGAGCACCGCGATCCGCCGCAGGCCCGGCCGTTCCGCCAGAGTCTGCAGCGCCGCCCGCATCGCTGGCGGCGCGGCGTTATAGCTTTCATCGATCAGCAGGGCGGTACCGCCGGGGACCGCAACCTCGCGCGGCGCCCCCCGACCGGCTCCTGGCGCATATTGCGCCAACGCCGGCACCGCTCGCGCAACATCCAGCCCGAGGGCTGCGACCACCGCCAAGGCGCAGCAGGCATTCTCCGCATGGTGGAGGCCCATGGCGGGCATCACCACCTGGTGCGACGTCTGGCCGACCGCGATGGTGCAACTGGTGCTTCCCTCTGGCCGGATCGCCGCCTCGAGCAGGCGCACCTCGGCAGCCGGGTCTCGACCGAAGCCGATGACCCGCGCCGCGCCGGCAGCATGGGCGATTTCGACCAGGCGCGCGTAGAAGGCGCTATCGCGCGGCAACACGGCAACGCCGCCCGGCACCAAGCCCAGGGCGATACTGCCCTTTTCCTCGGCCACCGCCGCGAGGCTGCCCATATGACCGATATGCGCCTCCGCCACCGTGGTCACCGCCACCGCATGCGGGGCGGCGATGCGGGCGAGCGGGGCGATCTCGCCCGGGTTGTTCATGCCGATCTCGATCACCGCAAAGGCAGCGTCACGCGGCAACCGGGCAAGAGTCAGTGGCACGCCCCAGTGATTATTGTAGGAAGCGACAGCGGCATGCGTCGGGCCAAGGGCACCCAACAACAGACGCAGCATATCTTTGGTGCCGGTCTTGCCGACGCTTCCGGTCACCGCCGCGAAGCGCGCCCGGCTCCGGGCCCGGGCCGCTGTTCCCAGCGCAGCAAGGCCGGCCAACGTATCGGGGACGCGCAGCAGCGGGGCGTCCCCAGGGACGCCTGCCGGCACGTGATCAACCATGGCCACGGCAGCCCCACGCCGCAGAGCCTCAGCCACGAAATCATGGCCATCGCGCTGATCCCGCAGGGCCACGAAAAGATCGCCCGGCGCCAAGCTCCGGGTGTCGATCGAGACCCCGGCAACCGCGAGGGACGAATCGAGCTGGCCGGCGGTCGCGTTGCGCAGCTCCGGGGCAGTCCAGAGGCTCATGGCAGGCCTCCATACCCGAATCTGGATTCTTGCATTGTCATGGTGCGGTTTCCCGCACTACGGCGACATCGTCAAACGGGGTGAGCACCCCGGCCGCCGTTTGCCCCGATTCATGGCCTTTTCCGGCCACGACCAGAACATCGCCGGGACCCAGGGCGGCAAGAGCCCGGGCGATAGCCTGGCGCCGATCACCCGAGTCTATGGCGCCGGGGCAGCCAGCGAGCACCGCCCGACGAATCGCCGCCGGGTCTTCAGACCGAGGATTGTCGTCAGTGATCCAGGAGACATCGGCGAAGCGAGCGGCGGCGGCGCCCATCAAAGGCCGTTTGCCCGGATCGCGATCGCCGCCGGCACCGAACAATACATGCAGGCGTCCGCCGCGCGCGACGTGCGGACGGAGCGCCTGTAAAAGCCGCTCCAGCGCATCCGGAGTATGGGCATAATCGACGTAGGCGGCGGCGCCATTTCGGAGCCGAAGCGCCAATTCCATGCGCCCACGCACGCCGGTGAGGTGCGGCGCAAGCGCCAAGGCCCGCGGCGTCTCGATGCCGCAGGCTATGGCAAGACCGAGCGCAAGCAGCACATTATCGGCCTGGAAGCGTCCCGGTAGGGCGAGATGCAGGCAATGCCGTGCTCCGCCGGCCATGACCTCGATTTCCTGACCGTCGGGCAGTGGCCGATGGTCGGCCAGACGCAGCATCTCACCTGCCTCGCCCACCGTCAGCAACCGGAGCCGGCGGTCTGCGGCGATCGCCCGCAGCCCGGCCAAGGTCTCTGGCTCCATATCCGCATTGGCGACCGCCGCATGGCCTTCGGGCAGCAGGGAATCAAAAAGCCGCAGCTTGGCAGCACGATAGGCTGCCATGGTGCCGTGGTAGTCGAGGTGATCGCGCGTCAGGTTGCTGAATCCGGCAGCCGCAAGGGTCACGCCATCCAAGCGGCGCTGGTCGATGCCGTGGGAGGATGCCTCCATGGCTACCCGGCCGATACCGGCGCGCGCCAGCGCGGCGAACTGCCCATGCAACGCCACCGGATCAGGAGTTGTCAGCGAAGGTCCCGGCGGGAAGCCATTGGCGACCAGGCCGAGCGTCCCCAAGGAGGCCGCGGCGGTGCCGTCCAACGTCCAGAGCTGGCGCAAGAAATCCACTGTCGAGGTCTTACCGTTCGTGCCGGTAACGGCGACCACCGTCGCCGGCTGCGCCCCGGCCAGCGCGGCCGCCATCAAGGCAAGTGCGCGACGTGGATCGGCGGCCTCAAGCATTGGTCGGGGCGGTACCCCATCCGGCCATCGGGTATCGGACGGCGCAAGAATGGCCGCCGCGCCGGCCGCAACCGCGTGGCCGATGAAGGCACGACCATCCACCCGCGCGCCAGGCAGGGCGGCGAAGATCATGCCGGGGCCAGCGGCACGGCTATCGGCCGTCACGCCAACGATCTCCGTTGCGGCGGTCGCCGTCAGCCCGGCCCGCTGTGCCAGGTCATTGAGACGCAAGGCCGACTTCGCTCGATGAGAACGTGGTAGCGGCGAGTTGCAGAACGGCGGGCAACTCCGTCCGACGCAAGGCTGGGGGTTGGCCGATCGCCGGCAGGCTCGGTGGCGCGACCGGCGGGCGGGCCGGCGCCAAGGCCGGCATCGCCGGCCGCGGTGGCACTGTGGCGGCTGCGGCGCGCGGCACGGCGGGGCTCGG
>CAITYE010000421.1 GCA_903896535.1 uncultured Paracraurococcus sp. | reverse complement strand
TGGCATCAAGCTGTTCGGCCCTGACGGGCTCAAGCTCTCCGATTCCCAGGAGACGGATATCGAGGCGCTGATGGCCGGCGATGCCGCGGCGGCGCTGGTCCGCCCGCGCGATCTCGGCCGCGCCAGCCGCCTTGGCGATGCCGCTGGCCGCTATATCGAGGCGGCGAAGCAGAGCTTCCCGCGCGGGCAGACACTGGAAAAGCTGCGCATCGTCGTCGATTGCGCGCATGGCGCCGCCTATCGCGTGGCGCCCACCGTGCTGTTCGAACTGGGCGCCGAGGTGGTCCAGCTGGGCGTTGAGCCGGATGGGTTCAACATCAACCAGGGCGTTGGCTCCACCGCGCCGCAGTTGCTGGCGGCCACGGTGCGGGAAAGGCGCGCCGATCTCGGCATCGCGCTGGATGGCGATGCCGACCGGCTGGTGCTGGTGGATGAGACGGGCGAGACGATCGATGGCGACCAGATCCTGGCGATGATCGCTGCCTCCTGGCACGCGCAGGACCGCCTGCGCGGCGGGCATGTGGTGGCCACTGTCATGTCGAATATGGGGCTGGAGCGCTTCCTGCGCGGACGCGGCCTAGGGCTGATGCGGACCGCGGTCGGCGATCGCTACGTCGGGGAGAAGATGCGCGAGACCGGCTGCAACCTGGGCGGCGAGCAGTCCGGGCACATGATCATGACCGATTTCGGCACGACCGGGGATGGGCTGATCGCCGCGCTGCAGGTGCTGTCCCTGATCGTCGAGCGCGGCCGGCCAGCGAGCGAGGTCGCGCGCTGTTTCACACCGTTGCCGCAGAAGCTGGTCAATGTTCACTATGTCGGTGCCTCGCCGCTCAATCACCCTGCGGTCAAGGCGGCGATTGCTGAGCAGGAGGCCGCGCTCGGTGATCGTGGGCGCATCCTGATCCGACCCAGCGGCACCGAACCCGTGATCCGGGTGATGGCGGAGGCGGAGGACGAGGCGATGGTGCTGACGGTGGTGGAGGCCCTGGCCGGTGAAATCCGCGCCCGGGCGACGCCCGCGCCATGAAGGGCCGGGTTCTGATCGTCGCCGGCTCGGATAGCGGCGGCGGTGCTGGCATCCAGGCCGATATCAAGACGGTGACCGCGCTTGGCGGCTATGCCGCGACGGCAATCACGGCACTGACCGCGCAGAACACGCAGGGCGTGCACGGCGTGCTGCCGATCCCGACCGATTTCATCCGCCAGCAGATGCGCGTGGTGCTGGAAGATATCGGCGCCGATGCGCTGAAGACCGGCATGCTGCACGATGCCGCGACCATCGCCGCCGTGTGCGACGAAATCGCCGCCAGCGCCCCGGGTGTGCCGCTCGTCGCGGATCCCGTCATGGTCGCCAAGGGCGGGCATCCCTTGTTGCAGCCCGATGCGGTCGCCACGCTGAAGGCGCGGCTGCTGCCGTTGGCCGCCGTCATCACGCCGAACCTGCCGGAAGCGGAGGTGCTGCTTGGGCGGCGGATCGCCGGGCTGGTCGATATGCCGCGCGCGGCGGCCGAACTGCTTGACCTTGGCGTGCGGGCGGTGCTGCTGAAGGGCGGGCATCTGGAAGGCGAGGTACTGGTCGATCTGCTGGCGACGGCGGCCGGCATCATCCGCTACGAAAGCCCGCGCATCGCCACGCGCCACACCCATGGCACCGGTTGCACCCTGGCCTCGGCGGTGGCCGCGGGGCTGGCGCAGGGGCTGGCCTTGCCCGAAGCGGTGGTGCGGGCGCGCGCCTATGTCCGCGCCGCGATTCTGGCCGCGCCGGGCTTTGGCGCCGGGCACGGCCCGCTGGGCCACGGCGTCACCGTTGATCCCGGCCGCATCCCGGCATGAGCCGGCGCTTTGCCTATCGGACGCTCGATGTCTTCACCGACCGGCGCTTCGGCGGCAATCAGCTCGCGGTCTTCCCCGAGGCGCGCGGCCTGAGCGATGCCGAGATGCAGGCGCTGGCGGCGGAGTTCAATTTCTCTGAGACCACCTTCGTGCTGCCGCCGTCCGATCCGGCCAATACCGCCCGCGTGCGCATCTTCAACCGGGTGGCGGAAATGGCCTTCGCCGGGCATCCCAGCGTCGGCACCGCCTATGTGCTGGCCGGCCAGGACCGCCCCGCCGCGCTGCGCTTCGAAGTGCCGGCGGGGATCGTCGCGATCGATATCGCGCCTGGCCGCATCACCATCGCCGCACCGCAGCCGCTGATGGTGGGGGAGAGCGTGCCCGTGGCGCTGATCGCCGCCGCGGC
>CAITYE010000420.1 GCA_903896535.1 uncultured Paracraurococcus sp. | reverse complement strand
TTTTTCTCCGCTTCGCTGATCTCCTGGACTGGCCTCTGGGTGCACAGGCTCGCCATCGCCTGGTTGACCTGGGAAATGACCAAGAGCGCCTTCTGGGTCGGCATGGTGGCGTTCTGCGATCTGGCGCCGGCGGTGGTGTTCAGCCCCATAGCCGGGGCGGTGGCCGACCGTGCCGACCGCATCCGGCTGACCATGCTGAGCCAGGCGGCGATCGGCCTGCAGGCGGCGGTCGTCGGGCTGCTGCTCGCGCTCGACGGATTATCGATCGGTGTGCTGCTCGCGCTTGAGTTGTTGGCCGGCGTCGCCGCAAGCTTCGCCCAACCGGCGCGGCAGAGCCTGATGCCCGGCCTTGTGCCGCGGGCTGATTTACCGGCCGCGGTCGCCTGCAATTCGCTCTGTTTCAATGTCGCCCGTTTCATCGGCCCGGCCCTTGCCGGGCCGATGATTGCGCTGGGCGGTCCGGTCGTGGCGGTGCTCTTTAACGCCGCCGCCTATGGCATTGCCACACTCACCACTCCGATGCTGCGGGTTTCGCCTGAAGCCCGCCGGGGGCACGCGCCGGAAGGATCCTTGCTGGCGGAGACCCTGGCCGGCTTTCGCTATGCTGGGCGGCATCCGGGTATCGGTCGTATCCTTGTCTTCGCAGCGATGGCGAGCGTCCTGCTGCGGGGCATCCCGGAAATCCTGCCGCCGTTCGTCGAGCGGCTCTTCCACCACGGTCCGGAAGGTCTTGGGGTGCTGACGGCAGCGATCGGCGTCGGCGCGCTCATGTCGGGCTTATGGGTGGCAAATCGCGGTCGGTTGACCGGGGCGACCCGCCTTGCGGTCGGCGCGGTCGGTTTGCAGGCGCTCGCCACCGCCGGGTTCATCGCGACCGGCTGGTTCCCACTCGCGGTGGTCTGCGCGGCCGTCATCGGGGCCTGCGGTTCGGTGCATGGCATATCGATTCAAACACTGGTGCAAAGCGCGGCCGATGGAGCAATGCGCGGGCGGGTGCTGAGCCTCTGGGGCATGATCACCCGCGCCTGCCCGGCGCTGGGTGCCTTGCTTGTCGGCGCGGCCGGCGAGGCCTTCGGGTTGCGCGCGCCGGTGTTCGTCGCGGTCATCCTGGCGCTGGCGCTGCTGGCCTGGGGCCTGGGTCAGCAGCGGCGGATCGCCGCGGCGCTGGAAGGCGATCGATAGGGCGGCCAGGCGGTTGCTTTATGCCAGCGGTCACATCCTTTAACAGCCAGTATTGGCTATATCCGGCCCTCAATCGCCGGGCGGCAACCTCTGGTTTCCTGGGCTGCGCGGCATAGGCCGCAGCGAGGGTTCGGGCGCTCGGCACAAGGTAAAGCTTCGTAGCGTTGGTCCTAACGCAGGATGCGTTCGCATTCGCTCACGCACCCTGCTCTAATTTTTTTAGTCGCGGGAGTCAGCGCCTTCGGCGATTCCGCCTCAACGCATCGCGCTCTAAATCGCCGGCGCGTCGAGCATCTCGAACTCGCTGCCTCCGTAATCCGCCTCGGCCGGGATTTGTAGCCGCCAGCCACCGCTCATCTGGATCATGCGTGGCATGACTGTGACCACGCGGGCCGCC
>CAITYE010000419.1 GCA_903896535.1 uncultured Paracraurococcus sp. | reverse complement strand
GGCGGCATCGCCGAAGGCGCTGAATCGCGCGATCCAACACATGCTAGAGCGGGCTGCGTGAACGCATGTGAACGCAGCATGCTCTAGAGCGCGATGCGTTGAGGCGGCATCGCCGAAGGCGCTGAATCGCGCGATCCAACAAAGGCTAGAGCGGGCTGCGTGAACGCATGTGAACGCAGCATGCTCTAGCCCGCGAAGCGCGCCGCCAGCGCCGCCGCGACGGCGTCCAGCACCGGCGGCCAGGTCCCGATCGTCGTCTGGCGGAACAGCCGCATCGACGGATACCAGGGCGTATCCTCCCGCCCCTGCATCCAGCGCCAATCATTCAGCCAGGGCAGCAGCAGCCAGGTCGGCACCCCCAGCGTGCCGGCCAGATGCGCGACCGAGGTATCGACCGCGATGACCAGATCGCATTGCGCGACCAGGGCCGCGGTTTCGGCGAAATCGCTCAACGCAGGGCCGAAATGCCGGACGGTCGGGGGCGGTTCCATCCCCGGCCGGGCCTCGGGCTGCAGGTGCAGCCAGTCGAAGGGCTGGGCAAGCAGCGGCGCGAGCAGGCCGGGGGCGATGGAACGGTTATGGTCGTTGCGATGGCTCGGCGCACCCGCCCAGGCGAGGCCAATGCGCGGGCGCGTCGCCGGGCCAAGCCGCGTGGCCCAGGCGGCCAGGCGGGCGGGATCGGGCCGCAGCGGCGCCGGCGGGGGCACCGCCGCTGCCGTGCTGCCGAAGATCAGTGGCAGATCCATGATCGGCACATGCGCATCAACGGGCGGCACCGGCGCGGCCCCGCCGATCACCTCCACCTCCGGCGCCCAGGCAGCATAGAGCGGCAGCAGCGGGTCCTGGACCGAAAGGACAACCCGCGCGCCCCGCGCCTGCAGCAGCGGGACATAGCGGCTGAACTGCAAGGTATCGCCGAACCCCTGTTCCCATTGCACGAATAGCCTCTGCCCCTCGATCGGCGCGCTGCCGTCCCAGGCCGGCTGGACGAAGCGGCGCAGCGCCGCCTGTTCGGGGATGCGCTGGCGCCAACGCAGGGCGTCGAAGCCGCGCGGCAGGTCACCGCTCAGCAGCCAGGCCATGGCGATGTTCATATGCGCTTCCGGATAGTCCGGCTGAAGCGCCAGCGCCCTTTCGCTGCTTGCCCGCGAATCCGCCATGCGGTGCAGCGCGTGCAGCACCGCACCGCGCCCGCACCAGGCCTCGGCGAGATCCGGCTTCAGCGCCAGCGCGCGGTCATAGGCGATGATCGCGTCTTCCAGCCGGTTCGCCAGGGCCAGCGCATTGCCACGATTGCCCTGCGCGAAGGCGTGGTCCGGCTGCAAGGCCACGGCGCGGTCGGCGGCAAGAAGCGACTCCTCCAGCCGCCGCAGGTCGCGCAACACGTCGGAGCGCTTGCTGTGGGCATCGGCATTGTCGGGCGCGATGGCGAGCGCCCGGTCGAGGCTGGCCAGCGCCTCCTCGGGCCGGTGGAGCGCGTGCAGCGCGAAGGCCCGGTTCAGGTGCAGCGGAAAGGCGGCCGGCGCGGCCCGCAAGGCTTCGTCATAAGCGGCCAGCGCCGCATCAGGCTGGCGCAGGTTCATCAGCGCATTGCCGCGCAGAAACAGCCCGTCCAACTGCCCGGGCTCCAGGCCAAGGACGCGCTCCGCGGCCAGCAGCGCCTCGGCCGGCCGGGTGAGTTCGAGCAGCGCCCCCGCCCGCTGCAGATGCGCGGCGACCAGCCCGGGGTCCTGCCCCAGCGCGGTATCGGCCGTGGCCACCACCTCCGCCCAACGTCGGAGCGATTGCAGCACGCTGCCCCGGTTCAGCCAGGCGCCGGTCAGCGCCGGGCGCAACGCCAGCGCCCGGTCATAGGCCAGGAGCGCGCCTGGGGCATCGCCCTGCGCCTGACGCGCCAGCCCCAGATGGAACCATCCTTCGGCATGGCGGGGATCGAGCGCGACGGCCCGCTCCGCCACCGTCGCCGCCTCCGCCGGGCGGCCGATCTGCAACAGCACGAAGGCGAAGTTGCTGTGAAACGCCGCATCGCCCGGCGCCAGGGGCCGCGCGCGTTCCAGCAGATTCAGCGCCTCGCCCAGCCGGCCGGACTGGGCGGCGATGACGCCGCGCATGTGCAGCGCATCGAAGCTGCGCGGATCACGCGCCAGGATCGCGTCATACAGCGCCGCCGCTTCGGGGATATTGCCCGCCTGATGCAGCATCAGCGCGCGCGCCAGGGTTGCCGGGATATCGAGCGGACCAGTCATGGCAGATCCTTAAGCGCCGCCGCAACCTGCACCGCAAGCCCCTGCCAATCGCCGGGCGCCGGCTGGCGGAACAGGCGCACGGAGGGATACCAGGGGCTATCCTCCCGCCCGCGCAGCCAGCGGAAATCCGGCCGCGCGCCGAGCATGATCCAACAGGGTACGCCCAGCGCCCCGGCCAGATGCGCCACCGCGGTATCGACCGTGATGAGGAGATCGAGTTCGGCGAGCAGCCCCGCCGTGTCCTCGAAACTCTCCAGGCTCTCGGGGACCTGCCGCAATCCCGGCAACCGCGCGAGCAGCGGTCGGTCGGCCGGGCGGATCTCCTTCTGCAGGCTGATCCACTCGGCCGGCTCATCGAGAAGCGGCAGGAGGCTGGCCAAGGGCGCGCTCCGCTGGCTGTCGTTGCGGTGCTTGAGCGAGCCAGCCCAGGCCAGCCCGATCCGCCTGCCCTGGCGCGGGCCGAGCCGCGCCGCGGCCGCGGCCCGCCGTGCCGGATCGGCGCGCAGGTAATCCGGCATGGCGGGAATGCTCTCCAGCCGCGTGCCGAAGGCGCGGGGCAGGCTGAGCAGCGGGATGCGATAATCAAAGGCCGGTGGCGCGTCCCGCGCGGCCAGCAGATGCAGCGGCGGCGCCAATTGCCGGAACAGGCCGAACAGCGCGCGCGGCACGGAAAGCCAGACCTCGGCACCGCGTGCCGCGGCCAGCAGGGCGTAGCGGCTGAACTGGATGACATCGCCCAGCCCCTGCTCCCAATGGATGAACAGGCGCCGCCCGTCGAGCGGTTCCGCCCCGCTCCATTCGGCACCGCCGAACGGGACCGACAGCATCGGATCACCCAGCTGGCGCCGAACTTCGTAAAGCTCGAGCCCCGCCGCGAAATCGCCGCCCTCCAGCAGCGCATAGGCCTTGTTGGCCTGCGCCTGGAGGTGCGGCTTGCCCGCGGCGCCGGCGATCGCGACATCGAAGGCCGCCAGCGCCTCCGCCCAGCGCCCGAGGTCGTGCAGCAGCGTCGGCCGCACGCCGAGCGCGATGACGTTCCCTGGCTCGACCGCCAGCACCTGGTCGCAGAAGCCGAGCGCCGGGCCAGGCTGGTGCAGCCGGCTGAGGGCGATTGCCTGATTCATCAGGATCGCCGGATCCTCGGGGCGGCGCAGCAGGAGGCGGCTGTTCTGCTCCAAAGCCTCAGTCGGACGGTTGAGGTCGAGCAAAGTCGCGGCGCGGCCGATCAGCCCCCGGAGGTGGTCAGCATCGCGCGCCAGGCAACGACCGAAAGCGACCAGCGCCTCGCCCAGCCGCCCGGCGGCGCGCAGCGCCTCGGCCCGCAACCAGAGCGCCTGCGGGTCCTCCGGCGTCAGGGCGAGCAGTTGCTCGGTCGCGTCCAGCGCCGCCGCCTCGCGACCCAGCCGCACCAGGGCGAGGGCCCGGTTGGCGAGCAAAGCGGGATCTTCCGGCCACCGCAGCAGCGCCGCCTCCAGCCGCTCCAGCGCCGCCTCGTCATCGCCGGCATCGAACAGGGTTGCGACCCAACCGACCACCGCTTCGTTCGCCTCCGGCGCCCACGTCAGAATGGCTTCGAAGGCTGCCCCTGCCTCGGACTTGCGGCCGAGCGCATAGAGCGCCCTGGCGCGCCCGAGCGCCGCCGGCAGGAATTCCGGCGCCAGGGCGATGCCGCGTTCGAAGCGTAGCAAAGCCGCCGCTGCCTCTCCCAGAGACAGCAGCACCGCGCCGAAATTCGCCTGGAACACGGCATCGGCGGGATCGCCGAGCTGTTCCAGATAGCCACGCGCCTCGACATGCCGCCCGAGCTGGCTGGCGGCCAGGCCGCAGAGGTGCAGCGCATTGGCGTCGTCGGGCGCCAGCGACAGCGCGGCCTGATAGAGGGGGATGGCAGCGGCGGGATCGCCCGCGACATGCAGCGCATGCCCCCGCGCCAGCAACTCCGCCGCGCTCATGCGCCCGACGCCGGCAGGGGGAGGATCGCATCGCAGGCGAGTTCGAGCCGCGCCACCGCCAGCGCGCCATCGCCCCCGGGCGTCGCGGCGATGCGATCCAGCCAGGCTTCCGCAACCCGGAAGCGCGCGGGGCCGGCGGCAATCTCCAGCGCCACATGGGTCTCCGCCCCGCCCTCCCGCAGCAGCCGCTGCCAGCGGGCGAAGCCGTCGCCGCGCAGCGTGCCATCGGACAGCACCAGCGGATGGCCGGCATGCAACTGCACGAAGCGCAGATCGGGCAGCGCCGAAGCCGCGGCCAGCCCCTCGGCGCGGGCGAAGCGGCCGGCCAGCGCGATACCGTTGGCGGCCGAGACGATGCGGACCTCGACCGGTCCGTTCATGCCAGCGCCTTCGAGACCTTCTCGAAGGTGCCGCGGCTGAGACCGGGCAGGGCGAGCACGCGTTGCAGCTCGGTCCGCATCAGGGCGGCGCGGGCCGGCGCCTGCCGGCGCCACAGCCCGAGCGGCCCGACGAGGCGGGCCCCCATCGCACCATTGAGCGGGTCGAGCGCAATCACCGCATCCGCCAGGAAACGATAGCCGGCGCCGTCCTCGGCGTGGAAATGCTGCGGATTGCCGCTGGCAAAGGCGCCGATCAACGAGCGCGCACGGTTCGGGTTCTTCAGGTCGAAATCCGGATGGACATAGAGCGCGCGGATCGCCGCCGGGGTATCGGCGCGCGCCGACATGGCCTGGATCGAGAACCATTTATCGAGCACGAGGTCATCGCCCCGCCACTTGGCATGGAAGGCGGCGAGCGGCGCCTCCCGCGCCGGGCCTTCGGCATCGGCCAGCAGGCTGAGCGCGGCCAGCGCATCCGTCATGTTGCCCGCTGCGGCATATTGGCGCGCGGCAAGACCGGTATCGCCGGCAGCCACCAGATAGCCGAGGCAGGCATTGCGCAGCGCCCGCCGACCGATGCTGGCGCCATCGACGCCGTAGTGGCCGGCATCGGCCAGCCCCAGATAGGTTGCCATGAGTTGCGGCTGGCAACGCTGTCCAAGCTTGGCGCGCAGCTGCCGTCGCACGCGATGAATGGCCGCCGGCTCGGCGACCGCCATCTGGTCGGCGAGGAAGCTCTCGCTCGGCAGCAGCAAGGCCTCCGCAGCAAAGGCGGGGTCGGCCGCGGCACCGGATAGGCTGGCCAGCAGGGCCTCGACCAGCGCCTCATCGAAGCCCGGCGCCTCGCCGCGGCCGAGCGCGGCGACCATGCCCAGCATCGCCTGCGCGGCATATTGCTGGCCGCTATCCCAGCGCACGAAGGGATCGGCGTCGTGGACCGCGAGGAAGCGAAGCCGGGCCGGCGCCATGCCGCGGAGTTGCACGGGGGCGGAAAAGCCGCGCAGCAGCGAAGGGGTGGGCGGCGCCGGCACATCCTCGAACACGAAGCTCTGGCGCGCCTGATCCAGCAACAGCGTGCGGGTGCCGCCCAGCGCCGCATTCTCCCCGACCAGACGCGCCGGCAGGTCGGCGCCATCGGGGCCGAGCAGGCCCATCGCCACGGGGATGGGCAGCGGCCGTTTCTGCGGCTGGCCCGGCGTCGGCGGCGTCTGCTGCGAGAGCGTCAGCGTATAGCGCCGCGCCGCGGCGTCGTAGGCGTCGCTCACCGTCACCTCCGGCGTGCCGGCCTGGTCGTACCATCCCATGAAGGCCGAGAGGTCGCGCCCGGCGCCGGCTTCGATGGCGGTGACGAAGTCCTCGATCGTCGCGGCCTGGTTGTCGTTGCCGGCGATGTAGCGGTCCATGCCGCGCCGGAAGCCCTCCGGCCCCACCATGGTGTGCAGCAGCCGTACCACTTCCGCCCCCTTCTGATAGACGGTGGGGGTGTAGAAATTGTCGATTTCGATATAGCTGTCCGGGCGCACGGGATGCGCCATGGGGCCGGCATCCTCGGGGAATTGGGCGGCGCGCAGCGCGCGGACATCGCGGATGCGCTTGACCGCGCGGCTGCCCATATCGGCCGAGAATTCCTGGTCCCGGAACACCGTCAGCCCTTCCTTCAGGGAGAGCTGGAACCAGTCCCGGCAGGTGACGCGGTTGCCGGTCCAGTTGTGGAAATATTCGTGCGCGATGACGGTCTCGATCCCCTGCCAATCGGCATCGGTCGCCGTCTCGGCGCTGGCCAGGACGTATTTGGTGTTGAAGACGTTGAGGCCCTTATTCTCCATTGCGCCCATGTTGAAGTCGGAGACGGCGGCGATGTTGAAGACATCGAGATCGTATTCCAGGCCGTAGACCTGCTCGTCCCAGACCATGCTGCGCTTCAGGCTATCCATCGCATGACCGCAGCGCGCCTCATCGCCCGGACGGACCCAGATATTGAGCGCGACCGCGCGGCCGGATTGCGTGGTGAAGTGGTCATGCACATGGACCAGGCGGCCGGCGACGAGGGCAAAGAGATAGCTCGGCTTCGGGTGCGGGTCGTCCCAGCGCGTCCAATGCGTGCCGCCTTCGCCATGGCCGCTACCGGTGGGATTGCCGTTCGAGAGCAGCACCGGGCAGGCATCGCGATCGGCCCTGAGTGTCACGCTGAAGCGGGCCATGACGTCCGGCCGGTCGGGGAAGAAGGTGATGCGGCGGAAGCCCTCAGCCTCGCATTGCGTGTAGTAGTTGCCGCCCGAGGTATAGAGGCCGGAGAGTTCGCTATTGCCCGCCGGGTCGATCACCACCTCGGTCTCCAGCACACCCGCTGCGGGCGGGGCGGCGATGCTGAGCGCACCATCGGGGCCGATCGCATAGGCGCCAGCCGGCAGGGCCACGCCATCGATCGCGATGGCACGCAGCGCCAGCCCCTGGCCATCGAGCCGGAAGGGGCCGCCGGCCGCGCCCGCCGGGTTGCGACGAAAGCCGAGCCGAGCACGGACCAGCGTCGCCTTCGGGTCCAGGGTGAAGTCGAGCTCCACCGTATCGATCAGAAAGGCCGGCGGCGTGTAGTCCTGCCGGCGGATGGTCGCGGGGGCCTCGGTCATCGGGCGTGGTCCTGAAAACGGCGCGATGGTTGACCCGCCCGCCGCGCCCGCGCAAGGGTCGGAGACGGGAGGGTGCGGCGATGGATTTCCGACTTACGGAGGCGCAGCAGGCGATCCGCGAGGGGGTCGCGGCCCTGGCCGCGCGCTTCGACGACGCCTATTGGCTGGCCAAGGACCGCGAGGGCGGCTTCCCGCACGAATTCCATCGCGCCGTGGCCGATGCCGGCTATCTCGGCATCTGTATCCCCGAGGAATATGGCGGCAGCGGCCTCGGCATCACCGAGGCGACGCTGATGATGGAGGCGATCGCTGCCTCCGGCGCCGGCATGTCGGGTGCGACGGCGGTCCACCTCAACATCTTCGGCCTGCATCCGGTGGTGGTGCACGGCACGCCGGAACAGAAAGCGCGCATGCTGCCGCCCATCACGCGGGGTGAGGTGAAGGCCTGCTTCGGCGTGACCGAGCCGACCACCGGGCTGGATACCACCCGCCTGAAATGCCGGGCGGAACGGCGCGGCGATCGCTACTTCGTGAACGGGCAGAAGGTCTGGATCAGCTCGGCGCAGGTGGCCGATACGATCCTGCTGCTGGCCCGGACCACGCCGATCGAGCAATGCCGCAACCCGGCAGACGGGATCAGCCTGTTCTACACGAAGCTGGACCGGTCGCGCGCCAGCATCCGCGAGATCGAGAAGATGGGCCGCAAGGCCGTGGATTCGAACGAGATCTTCTTCGAAGACATGGAGGTCCCGCTGGAGGACCGGATCGGCGAAGAGGGCAAGGGCTTCCGCTACATCCTGCACGGGCTGAACCCGGAACGCGTGCTGATCGCCGCTGAAGCCGTGGGCATCGGCCGCGCCGCGCTGAGCCGGGCCACCGAATATGCGAAGGAGCGCACGGTCTTCGGCCGGCCGATCGGGCAGAACCAATCCGTGCAGCACCCCCTGGCCAAGGACTGGATGGCACTGGAAGCGGCCTGGCTAATGAGCCTGCAGGCCGCCTGGCGTTACGATGCCGGGCTTGATTGCGGCGCGGCGGCGAATGCCGCGAAGTATCTGGCGGCGGAAGCCGCGATCCAGGCCTGCCAGAACGCCATCATGACGCATGGCGGCTTCGGCTATGCCCGCGAATACCATGTCGAGCGCTTCCTGCGGGAAGCCATGATTCCCTGGATCGCCCCGGTCAGCCCCAACCTGATCTGCTGCTATATCGCAGAGCGCGTGCTGGGGCTGCCCAAGTCCTATTAGCGATAGCCCGGATCGCTCAGGTTGGTCAGCGGGAAGGCGCTGTGGACGTGCGGTTGCACGACCGGGGCCACGCCGTGCACATAGCTTTGGTCGAGTTGCGCGAAGCCGGTGACGCCCAGCAGGCCAAGCACCTCGTGCACCTCGGTCGCCAGCAGTTCAAGCATCCGGGCGACGCCCGCCTCCCCCGCCGCGGCCAGGGCGTAGCAATAGAGCCGGCCGATGCCGACCAGCTCGGCGCCCAGGATCTTCGCCTTGACGATGTCGCTGCCGCGGCTGAAGCCGCCATCGACCCAGACCTTGGCCTTGCCGGCGACCGCCTGCACCACTTCCGGCAGCACCGCAAGTGAGCCCCGCCCATGGTCGAGCTGGCGCCCACCATGGTTCGAGACATAGACCACCTCGACACCGTGCTCGACCGCGATGGCCGCGTCCTCGGCGGTGGCGATGCCTTTCAGCACGACCGGGGTGTGCGGGAACTTGTCCTTGAAGCGCTTGATGTCGTTCCAGTTCAGCGCCGCCTGGAAATGCTGGCCGGTGGCGCGCACCCGCCAGGGCTTGACGAAGCGCTTGGAGATATCGCGTTCGCGCCGGCTGTAGATCGCGGTATCGACGGTGAAGCAGAAGGCATCGTAGCCATTGTCGATGGCGCGCTTGGCGACCTCATCGATCCAGGCGGCGTCACCGCGGACATAAAGCTGGAACAGCTTCGGCCCCGGCCCAACCGCCTGGGCCATCGGCTCCAGGCCCGGCATGGAGACCGAGGAGACCATCACCGGGATATTCGCCGCCGCCGCCGCGCGGCCCGCCGGCGCGCCACCCTCGGGGTCGAAATTCTCCAGCCCGCCGACCGGCGCCAGCATCACCGGCAGCCCGATCTTGCGCCCCAGCATGGTGCCGGAGAGATCGATCGAGGAGACGTCGCGCAGCACGCGCGGCCGGAAGGCAAGCGCATCGATCGCCGCGCGGTTGCGCATCAGCGTCGTCTCGGTCTCGGTCGCGCCGACCAGGTAGTCCCAATTGCCCGGGCTCAGGCGGCCTTTTGCTTCCTTGACGAACTCATGCAGCGTCTGGAAAGGGCTCTCGGTCACGTCGCTCATGTCTGGGGCTCCAGGTACTGCTTGGTCCAGGCCTTGTAGTCGCCCTCCCGCGTCACGCGGGCCATCAGGTCATCGCGCGGCGGCAGGGGCAGATCCTTCGGCTGCACCCCGTCGCGCAGCGCCTTCAGCGTCTCATACACCGCCCTCTGCGCGGCCATGATCGGCGCATGGGTCTGCAGGGCAATGCGCACGCCATGGGCCGCGAGGTAGGCGCGGTCGTTCACCTCCGTCCCCTCGACACCGCCGAGGATGATCGGCAGCTTGGCCACCGCCGCCACCGCCTCCAGCTCCGCCCGGGTGCGAATGCCGGTATAGAACAGCGCGTCGGCGCCGCTTTCGTTATAGGCCTTGGTGCGGCGCACCGCGTCCTCGACCCCGGTCACCGAGACAACGCCGCTGCGCGCGACGATGACGAAGGCGGGGTCGTCGCGGGCGGCGAGCGCGGCGCGCACCTTGCCCATCCCCTCCTCCAACGAGATCAGCGTCACCTTGCCGTCGCCATAAGGCCGGGGCAGCACCGTATCTTCCAGCGTCATGCCGGCGATGCCCGCAGCCTCCAGCTCCTCGGCCGTCCGCCTGGCATTCAGCGCGTTGCCATAGCCATGATCGGCATCGCAAAGCACCGGCAGGCGCTTCACCGCGCGACAGATGCGCCGCGCCTGGTCGGCGAATTCAGTCAGCGTGAGGACGATCAGGTCCGGCGCGCCGAGCACCGCGAGGGAGGCGGTAGAGCCGGCATACATGCCCATCTCAAAGCCAATTTCCTCCGCGATGCGCGCCGACATGGCATCGTAGACGGAGCCGGGATGGACGCAGTGCGGGCCGGTGAGAATACGGCGCAGCGACTGGCGGCGTTCGGTGACCGACGACATCCGGTTATCCCCCCAAGGCCGGCAGCGCGACCCAGGCGCGCTTCGCGTGGCTTTCGTGACAGGCCTCGATCAGCTGCAACCCGCGGGCCGCCTGCAACAGGCTGGCGCCGTTCGGCGCGTCCTCCGCAATGTGGCGCAGGTAGGCTTCCCAAGCCATGCGGTAGCTGTTCTTGAACGGCTGCATCTCCGGCACTTCCGCCCATTGGCTGCGGAAATCCATGCTCTGCGGCGCGCTGACGGGGAATAGCGGCTTTGGCGTATTCGCCAGCATCTGCACCCAGCATTGGTGCAGCGTGCAAACCGCCGAACCCTGGGTCCCTTCGGCGGTGATCACCAGCATGTCGTCACGACGGATGCGGGTGGCCCAGGAGGAAAATACCTCCCCCACCAGCCCGCCGGGGAATTCCAGGATGGCGCGGACCTCATCCTCGACATCGACATCGTAGGGCCGGTGCTGTTCGTCCCACCGCTTCGGTTGGGCGGTGCGCATGTGGCAGGTCAGCGCCGTCGGTGCGCCGAACAGATGGTCGATGACGTAACGCCAGTGCGGGAACATATCCAGCACCAGGCCGCCGCCCATCGCCTTCTTGTAGTTCCAGCTGGTGCGCTGCGCGGGGATGTGCTCCCCATCAAAGACCCACCAGCCGAATTCCAGCTTCATCGACAGCAGCTTGCCGAGCGTCCCCAGCGTCAGCACGGTCTTCAGCTTGGCCAGCCCCGGCAGGTGGATCTTGTCCTGCATCACCGCGTGCTTGCGCCCCGCCGCCTCGGCGGCCGCGCGGACCGAGAGCACCTCCTCCAGCGTCTCGGCCGCCGGCTTTTCCAGGTAGATATGCTTGCCGGCCGCGATGGCGCGCTTGGCCAATTCCGGCCGGCCGCCGCCATAGGCGCATTCGAAGAACAGCTCATTGCCGGGGTCGGCCAGCGCAGCGCCGAGATCGGTGGTCCAGCGCGTCAGGCCAAAGCGCTCGGCCAAGGCTTGCAGCTTATCCTCAGTGCGGCCGACCAGGATCGGGTCGGGCATCAGCCGGTCACCATTGGCCAGCAGCAGCCCGCCTTCGGCACGAATGGGCACCAGGCTGTTCAGCAGGTGCTGGGTGGTCCCGATCCGGCTGGTGGCACCATGCATGATGATGCCGATACGACGCGTGGCCATGCTGCAATCCCGCCTATTTCGGCCTGTGTAGCACCACCGGTGCGCGTGTGAAGCTGCGCCGGCCGCGCTTGAAACCGGCCAGCACAGGGGCGATTTCGCGGATCGCCGCCACCGGATCGGCGGCATCGATCACCGCAAGGTCGGCCGGATTGCCGACCGCGATGCCATAGTCCCGCCGCCGCATCAGCTTGGCCGAGTTGGTGGTGAAGAACTGCCAGGTGTCACGCAGATCGCCGGGCATGGCGTGCTGGATGACATTGGCATAGAGATTGGCTTGCCGGATCAGCTGCCCATCGCCCAGCGGCGTGAAGGCATTCAGGATGTTGTTGGAGCTGATGGAACACAGCACGCCCTGGCGGTGCAGCCGGTTGGCGTCAGCAAGGCTGCGCTCCACCCGGTGGTCGCGCTCCCGTCCGCCCAGATAGAGATCGGTCGAGGGCAGCACCGTCAAGGCGACGCCGGCATCGGCCATCCGCTTGGCCATCTCATCGAGGTCCGGCAACGGCATGACGGACAGCTTGGTCAGATGCCCGCAGGCAACCCGGCCACCCCAGCCGTATTTCTCGGTCAGCTCGCAGACCAGCCGGGTGTCCAGATGCTGGGCGGAGGCGCCGCTATCGACGTGCATGTCGATATCGACGTCGAACTCCCGCGCCAGCTCGAAGATCCGCCTGAGTTGCGCCGATGGATCGGCGTCATAGGTCGGCGCCGCGCCGATCACCCGGGCGCCGTTCCGCAGCGCCGCAACCATCAGCGCCTCGGTGCCGGGATTATTCAGCATCCCCTCCTGCGGCATGACGCAGATCTCGATGTCGATCGCCCATTTATAGGCCTCGACCAACGCCTTCACGCCCTCGAAGCCGCGCAGGCCCACCTTGGGATCAACTTCGGCATGGGTGCGCATCAGCGTGGTGCCGTGGCTGATGCATTTTTCCAGTGTCCGCCGCGCGCGGCTGGTCACGTCCTCGACCGTGAAGGTGTGCTTGATGTCGCTGACGCGCTGCATGGCGCCGTGCGGAAAGCGCTGCGTCTCGCAGGGGCAGCGATCGATCGTGCAGGTCTTGTCGAGGTGGATATGCGTCTCGACGAAGCCGGGGGAGACGAGGCGGCCGAAGCAATCCTCGATCTCCGCCCCTTCGGTCGGCAGGCCGGGGCCGATCGCGGCGATCAGGCCGCCCTTCACGCCGATATCGGCGGCCATCCCGTCGGGCAGGCGGGCATCGCGCAGCAGCAGGTCGAAGCCCATCACAGTTTCTCCGCGGCCGTCGCATAGGGGATATTGCGCCCGCCATAGCGGCGGACGCGGATATTGGCCTGTTCGGCATGCCCGGCGAAGCCTTCCAGCATGCAAAGCCGCGAACAGACCTCACCGATCGCCGCACTCGCGGCGTCGGTCAGCACGCGCTGATAGGTGACGGTCTTGAGGAATTTACCCACCCAAAGCCCGCCCGTGTAGCGCGCCGCCCGCTGTGTCGGCAGCGTATGGTTGGTGCCGATCACCTTGTCGCCGAACGAGACATTGGTGCGCGGCCCCAGGAACAGCGCGCCGTAATTGGTCATGTGCCGCAGGAAATAATCATCGTCACGGGTCATCACCTGGACATGCTCGGAGGCGATGCGGTCGGCCTCCCGCAGCATCTCCTCCAGCCCGTCGCAGACGATCACCTCGCCATAGTCGCGCCAGGCCTGGGCGGCGATGCCCGCGGTCGGCAGGATGCCCAGCAGGCGCTCCACCTCGGCGATCGTCTCGCGCGCCAGGCGC
>CAITYE010000418.1 GCA_903896535.1 uncultured Paracraurococcus sp. | reverse complement strand
GCCGGCCGCGAAGAAGGCCATCTGGCCGAAGGCCAGGGTGATCATGATGAAATTGACGCCGGTCGTCCGCAGCGCCACCGCCCCCGTCGCCAGCGCGAACAGCCCCGCGGCGAGCAGCGCCACCGGGACCACCACGGCCGCCTCGGTGATCCGCAGGTCATCCAGCGCCACCACCGCATAGGCGCCGATGCCCAGCATCGCGGCGTGGCCGAGCGAGACCAGGCCGGCGCCACCCACCAGCAGCCACAGCCCGAGCGCGGCGATGCCGAGGATCATCCCATGCGCCAGCAGGGTGAGCTGGTGCCCCGCGCCGAAGCCGAGGAAGGGCGCGGCCGCCAGCGCCGCGAAAAGCAGCAGCGCAAGCCGCATCCCGTTCAGCCCGCGCGCGCCGGGAACAGCCCACGCGGCCGGACCGCGAGGATCAGCGCCATCAGCAGATAGACCAGCATCGAGCCGAGCGCGGCGCCCGTCTGGCGGGCCGGGCCGGGGGCGAGGACGAGGCGCAGGAGATCGGGCAGCAGCGAACGGCCGAGCGTTTCCACCAGCCCGACCAGCAGGGCGGCGAGGAAGGCGCCGCGGATGCTGCCAGCGCCGCCGATGACGATCACCACGAAGGCGAGGATGAGAACCGTCTCGCCCATATTGGGATCAACGCTGAGGATCGGCGCCGCCATCGCCCCGGCAAACCCGGCGAGCATGGCGCCGGCGGCGAAGACCAGCAGGAACAGCCGCCCGGTATCGATCCCAAGCGCCGAGAGCATCGGCGCATTGCTCGCCCCCGCCCGCACCAGCGCCCCCGCTCGGGTCCGTTCGATCAGCAGCCAGAGCCCCAGCGCGACCAGCAGCCCAGCGATGAGGATCGCCAGCCGATAAAGCGGGTAACGCAGCCCGGGCAGCAATTCGATCCCGCCCTCCAGCCCCGCCGGCAGCGGCATGTGCAGCGGGGCCGTGCCGAAGATGGCGCGCACGGCCTGGCTGAGGACGAGAATGACGCCGAAGGTGGCCAGCACCTGGGCCAGATGATCGCGGGCATAAAGATGGCGGAAGACCAGCCATTCCAGCGCTAAGCCGAACAGCAGGGCGGCCGGCAGGGCCAGCAGCAAGCCGCCCCAGAAGCTGCCGGTCAGCGCCGCCAGCGTCGCGGCCAGATAGGCGCCCAGCATGTACTGGACGCCATGGGCGAGGTTGACGAAGTCCATCACGCCAAAGACCAGGGTCAGCCCGGCCGCCACCAGGAACAGCAGCACGCCGTATTGCAGCCCGTTCAGGGTCTGCACCATCAAAAGACCGGTACTCACCGCGCCTTGCCCTGTCCGCCAGCCGCCGCCATCCGCCCGTCCCGCCTCCGCCTCGGGCTGCTTTAGCGCCTGATCCCCGTAGACGGAATCGCCGATGCGCCGGATCCCTCGCCCGCGGCCGGGCTGGCGGGCGCGGTCAGGCATGGCAAGATGCCGGCGTGACCTCTGATATCGGCGCTCTCCGCCTCGCCCTGCCCTATCTGCGCCCCTACCGGGGCCGGGTGATCCTGGCGGGCATCGCCTTGCTGACCTCGGCGGGGCTGCTGCTCAGCCTCGGGCAGGCGCTGCGGCATCTGGTCGATGCCGGCTTCGCTTCGGGCGAGGCAGGCGCGCTTGACCGCACCGCGCTGGCGCTGTTCGGCACGGTCCTGCTGCTGGGCGGCTTCACCGCGCTGCGGTTCTTCCTCGTCTCCTGGCTGGGCGAACGCGTCGCGGCCGATCTGCGCCGCGATGTCTTCGCGCATGTGCTCTCCCTCTCCCCCGCCTGGTTCGAGACGGCGCGCACCGGCGATGTGCTGGCGCGGCTGACCGCCGATATCGCGCTGCTGCAGGCGCTGATCGGCACGGCGGTCAGCCAGGGGCTGCGCAACCTGGTGATCGGGCTCGGCGCGCTCGCCATGGTGCTGGTGACCAGCCCGAAGCTGGCCGCGATCGTGCTGCTGATCGTACCGGTGGTGGTGGTCCCGCTGGTGCTGTTCGGGCGGCGGGAGAAGCGCCTGTCTCGCACGGCGCAGGAACGGGTGGCCGATGTCGCCGCGGCGGTCGAGGAGGCGATCTCCGGCATCCGGACCGTGCAGGCCTTCACCCAGGAGCCGGAGGTGCAGGCCGGCTTCGAGCAGCGCCAGGAAGCTGCCGTGATGGCAGCGCAACGCCGGATCGCCAGCCGCGCCACGCTGCTGTTTGCGGTTGTTGCGCTGGGCTTCGGGACCATCATCTTCGCCCTCTGGGTCGGCGGCCGGGACGTGGTGGCCGGCCGCATGTCGGGCGGTGAGCTCGCCGCCTTCGTGCTGTATGCGGTGATGCTGGCCAATGCCGGCGCCCAGCTCTCTGAGGTCTGGGGCGAGGTGCAGCGGGCGGCGGGCGCCGCCGAGCGGTTGTTTGAGGTGCTGCGCGTGGCGCCGGCGATCCGCATCCCCGCCGCGCCGCGCCCGCTGCCGGAGCCGGTCCTGGGGCGGATCGTCTTCGCCGGCGTGCGCTTCAGCTATCCGACCCGGCCCGGGCAATGGGCGCTCGACGGCCTCGATCTCGTGGTCGAGCCAGGCGAGACGATCGCCCTGGTGGGGCCCTCGGGCGCCGGCAAAAGCACGGTGCTGCACCTGCTGCTGCGCTTCTACGATCCGCAGGAAGGGCACATCACGCTCGATGGCATCGACCTGCGCGACCTCGCACCCGCCGCGCTGCGGGCCCGGCTTGGCCTGGTGCCGCAGGACCCGGTGATCTTCTCCGAAGATGCCGCGGCCAATATCCGCCTCGGCCGGCCCGGGGCGAGCGAGGCCGAGGTCCGCGCCGCCGCCCGTGCCGCCGCCGCCGATGGCTTCATTGCGGCGCTGCCGGCCGGCTACGCGACGCATCTCGGCGCCAAGGGCGTCACCCTCTCGGGCGGCCAGCGGCAGCGCCTGGCGATCGCCCGCGCGGTGCTGCGCGACCCGGCCGTGCTGCTGCTGGACGAGGCGACGAGCGCGCTCGATGCCGAAAGCGAGCAGGCGGTGCAGCAGGCGCTCGCCGGGCTGTCGCGCGGTCGCACGACGTTGGTCGTGGCCCACCGCTTGGCGACGATCCGCCGGGCCGACCGCATCCTGGTGCTCGATCACGGGCGGGTGGTCGCCAGCGGCGATCACGCCGCGCTGCTGGCCGGGGGCGGGTTATACCGCCGGCTGGCGGCGCTGCAATTCGATCTGGCGGGCTGATCAGCCGGGCGGCGGTGCCGGCAGCTTGGCCAGGGCGCTGTTGAGATAGCGCGGGTCCTGCGTCACTTCCCGCCCCACCCAGGGCGGCAACGGCACCGGCTGGGCCGCATCGGCCAGTTCCACTTCGGCCAGCACCAGCCCGCCGAGATGGCCGGCGAAGACATCCACCTCCCAGACCAGCCCGGCATGCGCCACCCGGGTCCGGGTCTTCTCGATCACCGGCGGCGCGCAGAGCGTGCCCAGCATCGCCGCGGCATCGGCCAGGGGGATCGGGTATTCGTATTCGGCGCGGATCATCAGCCCCGGCCCCTTGATCGTCAGGAATGCCTGCTCCCCGGCCAGCCGGACCCGGACCAGGGGATGCTGCGGCCCGCCACCACCCCGCAGATAGCCTTGCCGCAGGCGCAGACCGGGGCCCAGCGCCGCGCCGCGCCAGCGGTCGTCAACGACCAGGAACTTGCGCTCGATCTCGGTCGGCATGGACGCGGAGTATAAGCGCCGGGGCGCGCGGCGGGGGAGCCCCGGGCCGGGGCCCTAGTGGTGCGATCCCGACGCTTGGTACCCAAGCGTCAGGTGAATCGGCCCACCAAATCAATGGCTAGAGCGCGATGCGTTGAGGCGGAATCGCCGAAGGCGCTGAATCGCGCGATCCAACAAACGCTAGAGCGGGCTGCGTGAACGCATGTGAACGCAGCATGCTCTAGAGCGCGATGCGTTGAGGCGGAATCGCCGAAGGCGCGGAATCGCGCGATCCAACACATGCTAGAGCGGGCTGCGTGAACGTATGTGAACGCACCACTAGGGCCGTATCCGTTCAGGTGGACCCACCCGAACGGATACGGCTCGGAAAAATATAATGGCTAGGGCACCCGGACCCACGTCTCGCTGAAGGCCAGCATCGCGGTGCTGATCGGATGGCCGGCGACCACGCGGGGCACCGGTTGGCCGGGCAGCGCCGCGCCGTTCACCTCGATGCTGGCCGAGGCGCAACCAATGAAGACGCTCGGCATATGGTGCCGGCCGGTGGCCGATTGCGCCGGGCCGAGGGCGAAGCAGAAGGGCGCGCCGAGACCGCGCCAAGTCAGCCGCACCGTGGTGCCGCCGCCGCTCACTTCCTCGGTGTACATGCTTGCCGGATCGCCGGAGGAGCGCACCGTCTCCGCCGGCACGAAGCGGAGCCCGCCGAGGGCGGGCAAGCCCTTCCACGCGCCGAAGTGGCTGACGTAGTTGGCGATCAGCCAGCGCGCCAGCGGCTCGTTATCGGTCAGGCAAAGATTGCCAGGCGCTGCGCCGGCCGCCGGCGTGCTGGCCAGCACCAGCGCATGGCCGCGCCCGTGCGGCGAGAGCACGACGCGGAAGAAGCTGGCGAGCGCGGTGAAGGGTCCGGCAGGATCGGTCTTCAGGGAAATGCCGGGATTCTCGCCCGACCATTCGACGGTGCCGTCAAAGACGATGGGCTCGGCCATGCTCAATTTCCTTCTGTGAAAGCGATGATCTCGGCGATCAGACGCTCCGGCGCATCGACGCGGAGCGAATGGCTGGCGTTCTCGATGACAACAAGGCGCGAGCCGGGGATCAGCCGATGGATCTCCTCGGCGAATTCCGGCGGGCAGATCCAGTCGCGCGCACCGGCCAGCACCAGCGTGGGCGCAGTGATGCGGGACAGTGCGGGGCGGAGGTCGAAGCGGCGCAGGAAACCGTCCGGCTTGAAGGCGAGATTCAGCGCCTCCGGGCTGTGGATGGTGCGGGCGATGCCGGCTTCGGCCGCCGCCGGATCATGCCGCACCGCATAGAGCGGGCCCATGACGCGATAATAGTCCTTGAGCTCCGCCTCGCTTTCGAAGCCGCCCTCCCAGACCTTGGCACATAGCGCCTGCTGCGCCGGGCTGCCCCGCTCGGCGAGGATTTGCTGGGCGCGCGGGATGAAGCCGCCATGGCTGGCCGTGACCACCGCGATCAGGTGCGAGACGGCGGCCGGGTAGCGCGCGGCATGGGCCAGCGCGACCATCCCACCATAGCTGGTGCCGATCGAGACGATCGGGCCGCAGCCGAGATACTGGCGCAGCGCCTCCATATCCTCGACCGCTTCATCAAGCGTCCAGCGCGTGGGATCGCCGCGCCCCGACCGCCCCTGGCCGCGATGGTCGAAATAGACCACCTGCATCGCCCGGGTCAGGCCGCCATAGCCCGGCTTGAAGCCGCTATGGTCGCCGCCCGGCCCGCCATGGATGGCGAAGGCGACCGGGCGTTGCCGCAGCGCGGGCCCGTCCGGCACCCAGCCGGGGCCGTCAATGTCGAAGAAGATCTCCGTGCCGCGCAGCGGCGCCCTCATGCCGCAGGCGCGCCGGGCTGGCGGCGCGGATGGGCGGCGGCGAAGCGGGGATCGGCGGCGCAGCGCGCGAAGATGCGGGCGAGGCAGGGGTAGGCTTCCAGCGTCCCGCCGCGCTGCTCATGCCCCGCGCGCAGGCTGTAGAGGACGATATCGGCCATGCCGGGGGCATCGCCATGCACCCAGTCGCCGGGCACCGGATCACGGGCGATATGGCCCTCGGCGGCCGCCAGGGCGGCTTCCATGAAATACCGCGACCACTCGGCGATCGCCGCCTCATCGGCGCCGAACTGGCTGGCGAGGCGCGCGCGCACCCGAGGCACCAGCAGCGGGTGGCTATCGGCCGCGGCGATCAGGCAAAGCCCGCGCACTCGCGCCCGCCCGCGCGGATCGGCCGGCAGCAGCGGCGGGTCGGGCTGCGTCTCCTCCAGCCATTCGAGGATCGCCATGGACTGGAACAGCGGCGGTCCGTCATCGACCACCAGGGCCGGCACCGCCGGCTGCGGATTGATCGCCGCATAGGCCGGCGCGAATTGCGCCCCGCCCAGGATGTCGACCGACCTCTCCGTATAGGCCAGCCCCTTCAGCGCCAGCGCGATCCGCACCCGCATCGCGGCGAGCGAGCGCCAATGCCCATAGAGGGTGAACATCACGACCCCGCCGCGACGGAGGGCCAGTAAGCCGGCACCGCGGCGCCGTCCCGCCCGCCCCAGCCCGCGGCCGAAGCGCGGTCATAGATGCCGAGCGTCGCCTCGGTGATCGGCAGCTGCGCGCCGAGCGCGCGGGCTTCCTCCAGCATGGTGCGCATATCCTTCCGCAGCAGGTCGAGATCGACCCCGGTCGCATCGGAGAAATCGCCGCCCAGCGCCTTGGCGATACTGCCGCCCCGCGCCTTCAACACGTTCGAGCCACCCGTCGTATCGCCGAACAGGTCGATCAGCCAGGCGGGATCGCGGCCGAGATGCCCGCACAGCGTCATCGCCTCGGCCAACGCTTGATAATACAGCATCAGCGGCAGGTTGATTGCGAGCTTCATGCTGCTGCCCGCGCCCACCGGGCCGCAATGCTCCAGCCGGCGGCACAGCCCCTCCAGCACTGGCCGGGCGCGGGCGAAGGCCGCCTCGCTGCCGCCGGCCAGGCCGATCAGCCGTCCCTGCCGGGCCGGCCCGGTGCTGCCGCCGACCGGACATTCCAGCGCAAGGCCGCCCGCCGCCTCGATCCGGCTGGCGAGCGCCTTGGCGGTCTCCGGGCGGACCGTCGACATCTCGATCACCAGCTTGCCCTCGAGCCCGCCGGCGAGAATGCCCTGCGGCCCGCCATAGACCGCCTCGATCGCCGCCGCATCGGTCAGGATCGTGATGACGATCTCGCTCCGCCGCACCAGCTCGGCCGGCGAGGCCGCCAGCCCGGCACCGGCCTCGACCACCGGCACCGTGCGGCCCGGCGAGCGGTTCCAGACGGTCAGCGTATGGCCCTGTTCGAGGAGTCGGAGCGCCATCGCCGATCCCATCCGGCCGAGCCCCGCGATACCGATATGCGCCATGGCTGGTCCCTTTCCGCGCCTCGGTCCAAACTGCATCACCAGCCTGCAGGAGGCAACGTCATGGAACGGATCGTCGGCGTCATCGGGCTCGGCATCATGGGCGGCGCGATGGCGCGCAACCTGAAATCCGGCGGCTGGCGCGTTCTGGGCTTCGATACCGACCCGGCCCGGCGGGCGGAAATGGTGGCGGCGGGCATCGAGATCTGCGCCGATGCCGCGTCCGCAGCCGCCGCGGCGCCGGTCCTGATCACCAGCCTGCCCAAGCCCGCCGCCCTGCTGGCGACCGCCACGGCGATCGCCGGCGCCGGGCTTGCGCCACGCACGATCATCGAGGCGAGCACCTTCACCCTGGCCGACAAGCACGCTGCCGAGGCGGTGCTGCGGGCAGCGGGGCATACCCTGCTCGACTGCCCGCTCTCCGGCACCGGGGCGCAGGCCGAGCGCAAGGATCTGGTGATCTACGCGAGCGGCGATGCCCAGGCGATCCAAGCGCTCAACCCGCTTTTCCTGGGCTTCGGGCGGGCGGTCTATGACCTCGGCGCTTTCGGCAACGGCACCAGGATGAAGTTCGTGGCCAATCTGCTGGTGGCGATCCACAACCTGGCGGCGGCGGAAGCGATGGTACTGGCCGAAAAAGCCGGCCTCGACCCGAAGCAGGTGGTCGAACTGGTCCAAAGCGGCGCCGGCACCTCCCGCGTCTTTGAGCTGCGGGCGGGGATGATGGCGGACCGCAACTATGCCCCCCCGACCATGCGCAACAGCACCTGGTCGAAGGATCTGGAAGTGATCGGCGCCTTCGCCGCGGCGCTGGATTGCCCGGTGCCGCTGTTCAGCGCCGTGCTACCGCTGCACGCGGCCACGCTCGCCCAGGGACATGGCGGGGAGGACACGGCGGCGATCCATGCCACCCTGGCACGGCTGGCCGGCATCGGCTGAGCGGCGCCTGCAACGAGAGAGGGAAAGATCATGGCGGAGAGCAATCACTACGGCGCCACGGCGGCGCGCCGGCACGGCAAGCCGGGGCGCGAGACCCGGCCGGAGAGCGTGACCATCGACATCCACGCCCATGTTTTCGTCCCGGAGGCCGGAGCCTATGTGGCGCCGCACCTCGACCCGGCGACGATCCCGCTGACCAACTTCAGCACTCCGGCGACGCAGGAGCTGAACCGCAAGCAGGATGCGGACCGCAGGACCGTGGGCACGCAGCACGGGCCGCGCCTCGCCGAACTCGACGCCATGGGGATCGATATCCAGCTCTGCGCCCCGGCGCCGCCGCAAAGCTACTACACGGTACCGGGCGAGCACGGCATCATCGGCAACCGGATGGTCAATGACGGCATCAAGGCCTTCGTTGACGCGCGGCCGGACCGCTTCCTCGGCCTGGGCACGGTGCCGCTGCAGAACCCGGCCGAGGCGGTGACGGAGCTGGAGCGCTGCATGGGGCCGCTCGGCTTCAAGGGCATTCAGGTCCTGACCAATGTCGGCGGGCGCGAGCTGTCTGACCCGGCCTTCGAGCCGGTCTGGGCGGCAGCCGAACGGCTGGGCGCGCTGGTGATGATCCACCCGAACGGCTTCACCGAAGGGCAGCGTTTCGCCCGCTTCTACTTCAATAATGTCATCGGCAATCCGCTCGATACCACCATGGCTCTGCACTATCTGATCTTCGACGGGGTGCTGGAACGCTATCCGAACCTCAAGATCCTGGCGGTGCATGGCGGCGGCTTCCTGCCCGCCTATTCAGGTCGCATCGACCACGCCTGGGGCGCGCGCACCGATGCCCGCGGCGCCCTGCCGAAGCCGCCGACCGAGTATCTGAAGAAGGTCTATTTCGACACCATCGTCTTCACCCCGCATCAGCTGGAGTATCTGGTGAAGGTCTATGGCGTCGATCACATCCTGATGGGCACCGACTTCCCCTTCGACATGGCCGATAGCGATCCGCTCGGCCATATCTGCGCGGTCGAGAGCTTCGATGCGGCAACGCGGGCGGCGCTGGCCGGCGGCAATGCGAAGAAGCTGCTCGGGCTCTGATCCCGGCGGTCAAATCCTTTGACCGCTGGTATGGTCGCGCTCAGCCCGTCCGGCCGACCGTGACGCCGGCCAGGCGCTCCAGCACCTTCACCACGCGGGCGCCCTCCTCCTTCCCAAAGCCGGCGGCGCGGGCCATCTGGTAAACCTGCTGGGTGACGTTCGCCAGCAGCATCGGCACGCCGAGCTGCTTGGCCAACGCGGTCTCCAGCTCCTGGTCCTTGAACGAAATGTCAGCGGTGCCGGAGGGCGAGAAATCGCGCGTCTGCATGCGCGGGAAGCTGCGCTCGAAGGCCATGCTGTGGCCGGTGGAGACGCCGATCACCTGCCGCATCTGCTCGAGATCAAGCCCGGCCTTGGTGGCGAGGACCGCAGCCTCGGCGATGGCAACCACCTGCACTTGCAGCAGCATGTTGTTGATCAGCTTCATGGCCAGCCCGTTGCCCAGCGGCCCCATGTGGAAGACGTTGCCGCCCATCGTCTGGAACAACGGCGCGCAGGCGGCGAAGGCCGGCGCCGGACCCCCGACGATGACACTCTGCGTCCCGGCCGCGGCGCCCGTCGTGCCGCCACTGACCGGGGCGTCGAGCAGGGCGATCCCGCGTTCGGCGAGCATTGCGCCCAGGCGGTGCAGCGCCGCGACATCGATCGTCGACATGCAGATGACGATGGCGCCGGGCCGGGCCCCTTCGGCAAAGCCACCGATCACCGCTTCGGCCTGCGCCGTCGTCTCCACCATGCAGATCAGGCGCTGGCATTCGCGGGCCATGGCAGCGGGGCTGGCCGCCACCGCCGCGCCTTCGGCGCTCATCGCCTGGACCTTGCGCGCATCGATATCGTGCACGACGAGCGGCACACCCGCCTGTAGCAGATTGCGCGCCATCGGCTCGCCCATCTTGCCGAGCCCGACAAAGCCGGTCTTGTCCGTCATCGCACCTGCCCCCCTGTGATTTCTATCCTGGCGCCGAGGCTGCGCCGGCCCGCGCATCACGGGCAAGCGCCAGGTTCAATCCGGCGTCGCGCCTGAACTCCGCACAATCGGCAGCCAGCGGGTCAGTTCCGCATCCCAGAAGGCGCCGAAGGCGGCGCCCGTCTCGGTCCGGGGGGCCAGACCCGCATCGAGCAGCCGGGCGCGCTGGCTGGCCACCGCGGCCTGGGACGCCGCCTCCAGCCGCGCGATCACCGCAGCCGGCGTGCCCGCGGTGGCAAAGATGCCGTGCCAGTTCTCGGTGACATAACCGGGGAGACCGGCTTCCTCGACCGTCGGCAGATCCGGCAGGGCGGCGGCGCGGGTGGCGCTGGTCACCGCCAGGCCGCGCACCTGCCCGGCCTTGATCGGCGCGATGGTGGTGCTGATGGTATCGACCATCATGTCGACATTGCCGGCCAGCAGATCGGCAAAGGCCGGGCCGGAGCCGCGATAGGGCACATGCGTCGCCTCCGCCCCGGCCATCATCGCCAGCATATGGGCCGAGAGATGGGTGATGGTCCCGGCGCCGGAGGAGGCATAGGTGATCCGTCCCGGCGCGGTCCGCATCAAGGCCAGCAACTCCGGCAGGGTGCGTGCCGGCAGCTTCTGGGTCACCATGACCACATTGGGCAGGGTGCCGAGCAGGGCGACCGGCACGAAGCTGGCGCGCATGTCGAAGGCGAGCTTGGGGTAGAGCGCGGCGTTGATCACCGCCGAGGACAGCGTGTGAAAAACGACGGTATACCCATCGGACGGGGCGGCAAGCGCCGCTTCCGAGCCGATCACGCCCCCCGACCCACCCCGATTCTCGACAACCACAGGTTGTCCCAGCTGCTCCTGCAACCCGACCGCGATCAGCCTGGCCACGACATCGGCCGACCCCCCAGCGGCGAAGGGCACCACCATGCGCACTGACCTGACCGGCCAAGCCCCTTGCGCGAGCGCCGGCCAGGGCAGCAGCGGCGCGAACAACACAGCGCGTCGACGCATCGATGTCTTCCCCCGAACCCCGTCAGCCGCACGGGCCATAGATTGCGGAATAGCAATCTTTCGCCAGCCGCCGACCGGCCTCGGAGGGTACAGCCATACCATTTCGGTGTCGCGCGCCGGCGAGACTCGGGAGGGCGGTTTTGCGGCGCGCCCGTCGCCTGTATGATGAGTTAGAGACAAGGAGGATCAGCGTGGCAGATGGGCGCGCCCGTGCGCATGCGGGTCCACAGGCGGAGGAAGGCACGCGCGACGTTGCCGGCCTTTCTTTCGAGCTTGCCTTGCAGGAGCTGGAGAGCATCGTGAAGACCCTGGAAGAGGGCAAGGGCGGCCTTGCGCTCGCGATCGAGCAGTACGAACGGGGCGCCGCCTTGCGCCGGCATTGCGAGGCAAAGCTCTCGGAGGCCGAGGCGAAAGTGCAGGCCATCGTCGAAGGCCCCCAGGGATTGTCGCTCCGCGATGCCGAATGATCGCGTGACCCAGACCGCCGCAAGCCACGCCCTCAGCGATGCCATGGCCGCCGCGGCGGCCGAGATCGACCAGGCGCTCGATACGCTGCTGCCGGCAGAGGACGGGCCCGAGGCGCCGCTTTATGCCGCCATGCGCTACGCCACGATCGGCGGCGGCAAGCGGCTGCGCGGCTTCCTGGTGCTGGAAGGCGCGCGGCAATTCGGTGTCTCCCGCCAGGCGGCGCTGCGTGTCGCCTCGGCGATCGAGATGGTGCACGCCTATTCGCTGGTGCATGACGACCTGCCGGCGATGGACAATGACGATCTGCGCCGCGGCAAGCCGACGGTGCACAAGGCCTTCGATGAGGCAACCGCGATCCTGGCGGGGGATGCGCTGCAGACCCACGCCTTCTCGGTGCTGGCGGAGGAAGACACGCACCCCGATCCGGCGGTGCGGGTCGAGCTGATCCGGATGCTTGCGCGCGGCGCCGGGCCGCGCGGCATGTGCGGCGGGCAGATGCTCGACATGCTGGCCGAACAGGCGACGGCAGCGCTGGACGAGCCGGCGATCGGGCGCTTGCAGACGCTCAAGACCGGCAAGCTGATCGAATTCTCGGCCGAGGCGGGGGCGGTGCTGGGCAAGGCGCCGCTGGCGCAGCGCCACGCGCTGCTCGGCTATGGTCGCGACCTTGGCGCCGCCTTCCAGATCGCCGACGATGTGCTGGATGCGACCGCGACTGCGGTTGAGACCGGCAAGGCGACCGGCAAGGATGCCGCCGCCGGCAAGGCGACACTGGTGAGCCTGCTGGGCCTTGAGCGCGCCAGGCTGCAGGCCGAGCGGCTGGTGGCCCAGGCCAAGGACCATCTGGATGGATTTGGAGACAAGGCCGGGCTGCTCCGCATACTGGCCGATTTCGTGATCGCGCGGAGAAGCTGAATGTCGACCTCGCTCAAGACCCCGTTGCTCGACCGGGTGAAGATCCCGGCCGACATGCGCAACCTCTCGAACGAGCAGCTCAAGCAGTTGGCCGATGAGGTGCGCGCGGAGACCATTCATGCGGTCAGCCAGACCGGCGGCCATCTCGGTGCCTCGCTCGGCGTCGTCGAGCTGACCGTGGCGGTGCATGCGGTGTTTGAGACGCCGAAGGACCGGTTGATCTGGGATGTCGGCCATCAGGCCTATCCGCACAAGATCCTGACCGGGCGACGCGACCGTATCCGCACGCTGCGCCAGGGTGGTGGCCTGTCCGGCTTCACCCGCCGCATCGAGAGCGAATACGACCCGTTCGGCGCGGCGCATTCCTCGACCTCGATCTCCTCCGGCCTCGGCATGGCGGTCGCCTCGGACCTGCTGGGGAAGCCGCGCAATGTCATCGCGGTGATCGGCGACGGCGCGATGTCCGCCGGCATGGCCTATGAGGCGATGAACAATGCCGGGGCGATGAAGTCCCGGCTGATCGTGGTGCTGAACGACAACGACATGTCGATCGCCCCGCCGGTCGGGGCGATGAGCGCCTATCTCTCGAAAGTGGTCTCCTCGCGGCCCTTCCTGTCGATCCGCGACATGATGGCCCGGCTCGCCCGCCGCTTCCCCGCCCCGCTGGAGCGCGCGGCGCGCCGCGCCGATGAATACGCCCGCGGCCTGCTGACCGGCGGGACGCTGTTCGAGGAGCTGGGCTTCTATTATGTCGGGCCGATCGATGGCCACGACCTCGACCATCTGCTGCCGGTGCTGCGTAACCTGCGCGATACCGACCTGCCGGGGCCGATCCTGCTGCATGTGGTGACCCAGAAGGGCAAGGGCTACGCCCCGGCGGAGGCTTCCGCCGACAAGTACCATGGCGTGGTGAAGTTCAACGTCGTGACCGGGGAGCAGCAGAAGGCGCCGCCCGGCCCGCCCAGCTATACCAAGGTCTTCGCCAATGCCCTGGTCGCCGAGGCCGAGGCGGATGAGCGGATCGTCGCGGTCAACGCCGCCATGCCTTCGGGCACCGGGCTTGATGTCTTCGCCAAGCGCTTCCCGAAGCGCAGCTTCGATGTGGGTATCGCCGAACAGCACGCCGTGACCTTCGCGGCCGGCATGGCAACCGAGGGGATGAAGCCCTTCGTCGCCATCTATTCCACCTTCCTGCAGCGCGGCTACGACCAGGTGGTCCACGACGTGGTGCTGCAGAAGCTGCCGGTGCGCTTCGCCATGGATCGCGCCGGGCTGGTCGGTGCCGACGGCGCAACCCATGCCGGCAGCTTCGATATCGCCTATCTCGGCTGCTTGCCGGATATCGTCCTGATGGCGGCGGCGGACGAGCTTGAGCTGATGCACATGGTGGCAACGGCAGCGGTGCTGGATGATCGGCCCTCCGGCTTCCGCTATCCGCGCGGTGAGGGCCTCGGCCTCGACCTACCCAAGCGCGGGACGCCGCTTGAGATCGGCCGTGGCCGGGTGCTGCGGGAAGGCAGCAAGGTGGCGATCCTTTCCTATGGCGCGCGGCTGCAGGAATGCCTGAAGGCGGCGGACGAACTGGCGAGCCGCGGCCTGTCGACCACCGTCGCCGATGCCCGCTTCGCCAAGCCGCTGGATACCGCGCTGATCGAGCGGCTGGCGCGCGAGCACGAGGTGCTGATCACCATCGAGGAAGGCGCCATCGGCGGCTTCGGCAGCTATGT
>CAITYE010000417.1 GCA_903896535.1 uncultured Paracraurococcus sp. | reverse complement strand
GGCGGCATCGCCGAAGGCGCTGAATCGCGCGATCCAACACATGCTAGAGCGGGCTGCGTGAACGCATGTGAACGCAGCATGCTCTAGAGCGCGATGCGTTGAGGCGGCATCGCCGAAGGCGCTGAATCGCGCGATCCAACACATGCTAGAGCGGGCTGCGTGAACGTATGTGAACGCCGCATGCTCTAGGACTGCGGGGATTGGCTTTTTTTGGCCGTCAATCGCCGGGCGGAAACCGCCGGTTTCCTTAGGCGCGCGGCACGATGCCAAAGCCTCGTGCCGCCGGTATGACAGCGTGCTTGACGCGCACCACGCCCGGCGCTCGGTTGGGCGAAGTTTGCAGGAGGCCACCATGCGGCGCGCCGTCGTCGTCATCGCCGATGGGCTGCGGCGGGATGCTGTCTCGCCGGCCCAGACCCCGACCATCGCCGCGCTCCGCGTCCGGGGGAGTTGGTTCGCCAGCCATCGCCCGGTCTTCCCCTCGGCGACCCGCGTCTCCTCCGCTTCCTTCGCGACCGGCTGCTGGCCGGCGACGCATGGGCTGCAGGGCAATACGGTGGCGCTGCTGGAAGCTGGCCGCCCGGTCCGCCACGATGTCGGCGATCATCGCTTCTTCAGCCATTGGCGGGGGCTGAGCGGCGCAACGCTGCGCGTGCCGACCCTGGCGCGGCGGCTGCGTGGGCTGGGGGGCGCGGTGGTCTATGCCAATGCCTCGCCGGGTGCCGCTTTGGCGCATGATCCGGATGGCGATGGCGTGGTCCGCCACCGGGCCTTTGGCCAGGGACCCGGTCGCACCCCCCTGCCACCCTTGCCGGTCGTCGCCGAGCCCGCCGGCGATGCCGAGATGACCGCCCGCTTCCTGGCCGAGGTGCTGCCGCGCCGACCGGCGCTGGCCGTGCTGTGGCTCGGCGGGCCCGATGTCACGCAGCACGCCGCCCCGCTCGGCAGCCCGGCGGCGCTGGCCGCGCTGGGCGCCGCTGATGCCTGCATCGCCGCGGTGGCAGCAGGAGTCGCGGCGCAGCGCAAGGCCGGCGATGAGGTGCTGCTGATCCTCGGCGCCGATCATGGGCATGAGACGGTGGCCGAGGTGATCGACCTGGACGCCGAACTGGTGGCGGCCGGACTGAAGGCGGGCGCGGATAGCGACGACGTCGTCGTCTGTTCCAACGGCACCGCGGCCTTGATCTATACGGCGCCGGAGGTGGCGCTCGCGCCGCTCGGCGCCTGGCTGGCGGCACAGCCCTGGGCGGGCTCGGTGCATGATGCGGCGGCTTTGCCCGCGCTCGGCCAGGCGGCGGAACAGGGCTTGGCCTTTGCGGTGGCGATGCGGGTGGACATGGCGCCCAACGCGCATGGCGTCCTCGGCCTGGCCCGCGCGGTGAAGCCGGCGGCGGGCAAGCCGGACCGGCTGGGCTGCGGCCAGCATGGCGGCCTCGGCCCGCATGAGGGCGCGCCCTTTCTGCTGATCGACGGGCCCGGTTTCGCGCCCGGCGCCACGGTGACGGCGCCGAGCCGGATCATCGACCTCGCCCCCAGTATCCTTCGCCACCTCGCGCAGCCGGAGACGGGCTGCGAGGGTGTGGCGCTACAGGCGGGCTGATCGGCGCGAGCTTCACCCCTTCGGGGCGATCTTGTCCTGCGTTTTGGTGGCGAAGTCGCTCGCTGCGTGGCGTTCGTGCAGCTGTTCGGACGGGTCCCCCTGGATGCGGTTGACCATCCGCCCGCGCTTGACCGCCGGCCGCGCCCAGATCTGCTCCGCCCAGCGGTTCACATGCGTGTAGCTGCCGACATCAAGGAACTCCGCCGCGCCGTAGAGCCAGCCCTTCACCAGACCGCCATACCAGGGGAAGACGGCGATATCGGCGATCGAATAGTCGGGCCCGGCGAGGTAGGCGCTCTCCGCCAGCCGCCGGTCGAGCACGTCGAGCTGGCGCTTGGTCTCCATCGCGAAGCGGTCGATCGGGTATTCCCATTTCGTCGGCGCATAGGCGTAGAAATGCCCGAAGCCGCCGCCGAGATAGGGCGCGCTCGCCATCTGCCAGAACAGCCAGTTCAGCGTCTCGGTCCGGGCCGGACCGCTGGCGGGTAGGAAGGCGCCAAATTTCTCGGCCAGATGCATCAGGATCGACCCGCTTTCGAACACCCGCACCGGCGTCGGGCCGGAGCGATCCAGCAGCGCGGGGATCTTTGAGTTCGGGTTGATCGCGACGAAGTCCGAGGAGAATTGATCGCCCTCGCCGATGCGGATCAGCCAGGCGTCGTATTCGGCCGCTGCGTGGCCGAGCGCCAACAGCTCCTCCAGCATCACCGTCACCTTCACCCCGTTCGGCGTGCCGAGCGAGTAGAGCTGCATCGGATGCTGGCCGACCGGCAGCTCCTTCTCATGCGTCGGGCCGGCGATCGGGCGATTGATATTGGCGAACCGGCCGCCGCTCGCCTTGTTCCAGCTCCAGACCTTCGGGGGGACGTAGTCCTCGGTGCTCATGTGGTGGGCCTCCTCTGCGCGGCGGCATGATGCAGGCTGGTCGGGCCGCTGGCGATAGGTGCAGGTGGCTTTACCTGTTCTTTACCCGCGCGTGGCTATCGTCTCCTCAAAGCCATCGGCGGGCGGAAAACTCCCTGCGCCACCGGAAAAACCGGATCACCCCTAAACGCGGTCACCCCGCAGGAGAGTCCATCGTGCCCGCCGCCTCGCGCGCAGCACTGTTGTTCTCGTATCTTTGTCCCTTGCGGGCGATCGCTCTGCTCGTGCTCTGCATTCTGGCCCCGGGCTCGGCCCTGGCCGATATCCTCGTTGCCCAGCAAGGTCTGGCCGGTGCCGGCGGCTCCAGCATCCAGCGTTATAGCGATGCCGGCGCGCTGCTGTGGTCGAGCCCTGTCGTCCTGCCGCCTGGCGCGGCCGATCTCGCCGGCCCGTCGGTTGGGCTGACCCTTTCGGCCAATGGCGCTACGGCGCTGGCCACGGTTCTTACCGCCCAGGGCGGCGCGCTGCTGGTCCTGGATGCAACGAGCGGCGCGGTCACCGGCAGCATCGCGGCGGCGAGCTTCGGTGGCCGTTTTACCGGCCCGACCCCGATCCTCGCCGCCGCCGACGGCACCTATTGGCTGGCCCAAGGGGGCGCGGCGGGCAGCGGGCTGGGGCTGCTCTTTCACCTGGGCGCCGATTTTGCCCGGCTTGGCGTGACGGCCGCCCTACCGGGTCTCGGTGTCCTGCCCCTTCAGGGCCTTGCGCTGACGCCGGACGGCGACCCGCTTCTCGCCTGCTGTCAGGACCAGGGCGGCAGCATCGCCCTGTTCCATGCCGCCGATCTCCTCGCCGCCCCGGCGACACTGCCCGGACCGCCGGCCCTTGGCGGTGGGTTGCTGCGCGGGCTGGTCTGGTCGGACGATGGCCTCATCGTCGCCGTTGCGGGCGGCAGCGATCCGGCCACGCCCGGCATCGACGCCCTCCTCCGCTATACCCGCGGGCCGGGCGGAGGCTGGAACGAGCCGAGTACCCTGGCGGCACCCCAAGGTTGGGGCGATGCCGGGTTCGATCTGCTGGCCATCGATCCGGCAGGCAATCTCTGGGTGGCCGGTGGCGGAAGTGACAGCATCGCGGTCTTCAATGCCGCCGGCAGCCGCCTCCGCACCCCAATTGCCGGGCTGAGCGAGCCCAGCAGCCTGCTGTATATCCCGATGCCGGAGCCGAGCTCCCTCGCGCTTTTGGGTGTCGGCCTCGCCGCCCTGCTCCTGCGACGGCTGCTTGCGCGGAGTTGAGGGAGAGACTCCTTGATCAATATCTGTTCGGGTGGACTCACCTGAACGGGTTTCTTGCTCGAGAAAAATATTGGCTGAAAAATATTAGCTAAAGCAGGCTCCGCGTGGGCGAGAGACCCGCGCGGGCCGGCCGCCGGGCTGGATTACAGCGGTTTGCCGGCGCTTCCCGCCCAGGCTGCCATCAGGGCATTGCTCGGCAAGCTATTATCCGCGACTTTGTGGGCGGTCTCGGCACCGGCGACCGGCAGCCCCGCCGGGTCGAGCTGGCCGAGCTGCACCAACACGCTCGCCTGGTCCCAGTAGATCCGCTCAAAAGCCACCTTGCCGTCGCGAAAGCCGATGATCGCGACCAGCGGGATCTCTACACGACGGCCGGTGGGCGGGATGCCGGGCAGCATCCAGTCCATCTCCTGGGTATGGGTGAAGGTGAAGATCATCTCATCGACAAGCTGGTCCTGGCCGATGGTGCGGCTAATCGGGCGCAACGAGGTATCGGGCGGGCTGCCGCCGATGAAGTGGTAGCGATAGAAGCGCCTGACCTGATCATGGCCGCGTCCACCGGTCATGGTGGGGACATGGTTCACTGAAGGGTCCGGCACCATCGTCGCCATCGTCGCGCCGAGATCGCGAGTTTCGAATTCCGCCCGGCAATGCGCTTCCCAGAGCGCCACCATCTCAGCCTGGTCCATCCCCGGGTCTCCGTGTCGCGGGCGGCATAACGCCGTCCGGATATTCGCCCGCACCTGTCGTTCGAAAGCGGCGTGCAGGCGGGGAGCAGAAGATCGCGGGCGCGGCGGCGGCTGTCGAGAGGAAGCGCCGCGCCGCCGCATCATAACTTGCGGCAAGGGTCGTGGCACTCAGCCGACGCGCCTCCGCCTGCGGGGCGCAGCCATTGCGGCGGAAAACCGACGCCGGCTCCCCAAGCGGCGTAGGGTCGAGATCGAGGAACCAGATGCGGAGCCGCGATGCCGCATCGCGCCCGCAAGGGCTCGACAGATATCGCGCGATGGCCTCAATAGTAGCGGTAACCCAGGCGATCTCGCTGGCCGAGACGTAGCGCAGCCGCCGCGCCTGCTGCGGCCCAGAGCGTTGCGAAACAAGCGTCGTTATCCGTCGCGCCGCGGGGCATACCGTCGTGGAACAGGATGGCGGCGGCGATCAGCCGGCTGGCACGCGGGCGCGACGCCGGTCCGCCCCGGCTGAAGCGATGATGCCGCTGCCACAGCAAAGCAAGGTGGCCAAGGCCGTAGAAATACCGCCCCGGCGCCGTCAGCCGACGGCGGCGACCGTTGCGCGCGGCGACCGCGACAGGCAGGGCCGCCAGCAGGCCGGCGACGCCATGGGGCAGGTTCATTAACTAAACAACGATGTTGCGATAAATCAAATATTATACTGAACTCTCCCGGGTATCGAAGGAAGCTTACCGCCGGATGTGCGTGCTGTGCGCGGGCCCACATGCCATGATTGCCGCTGCCAGCGTGAAGCATCACAATGGGCGGAGCAAAACGCGATCCAAACCGCCGCCATGCCCCGTGACCCCGAGGAGGCCCGGCTGGCCCGCCTGCCGCTGTTGCGCGGCGCGGCGCCGGACCGCTTGGCCGAGGCCGCCCGTCATGCCCGCTGGGTGCGGGCTGCCGCTGGGCGGACCATCATCGACCACAACGACGCCTCGGATGAGGTCTACCTGATCGTCTCCGGCACGGTCCGGGTGGCCGTCCATTCGGCCGCCGGGCAGGAGGTGATCCTGGGCGATCTCGGCGCGGGGGAGATTTTCGGCGAAATGGCGGCGATCGACGGCGCCGCCCGCTCGGCCAATGTCACCGCGGTTCATAACGCCGAACTCTGCGCCTTGCCGCGGCAGGCTTTCCTCGATCTGGTGCTAGGCGATCCGGCGCCGGGGCTGTTTCTGTTGCGTCGCCTGGTGGAGCGGCTGCGCCTGCTGGATACGCGCAATGTCGAACTCGCGGTCCTGCCGGTGCGGCAGCGGTTGATCGCCGAGCTGCTGCGCCTGGGCCGGCCGCGGGAGGACGGCGCGCTCAGCGTCAGCCCGCCGCCGGTCCAGCATGTGCTGGCGGCCCGGATAGGGGCGCGGCGAGAGGCGGTGTCGCGCGAACTTGCGCAGCTGGGGCGGGACGGGTTGGCGGTGGCGGGGCGGCAGAGCATCCTGCTGCCGGCGCCCGAGGCGCTGCGGGCGGAGGTGCGCGCTGCGCTCACTGGCCAGCCAACACCGCGCCCGGCGAAGCCGCGCCATGGCGCGCCAAAGCCAGGGCTCTGAAACAGAAAAGCCGTTCAGATAGAGCTGTCTGAACGGCTGTCTTGGTCTGGAAAACATCCGGTCCAGCGAGGTTGATCGCGGCCCTGGCACTCATAAAACCCTCCCGACAGGTCGCACCGCGACCCGTCGGGGCAAGGCTTGCGGTGGCGTGCCGGATCAGCCGCCCTGGACGACCCGGTACTCGATCCGGCGGTTGCGGAAGCGCCCGACCGCCGTGTCGTTTGAGGCGATGGGGTCGGCGCTGCCATAGCCCTTCGCCTGGATGACGCCGGCCGCCACGCCCGCCGCCAGCAGCCGCTGGCGCACCGCATCTGCGCGGTCCTGCGACAGCTTCAGGTTGGCCGCCGCGTCGCCCGTGTTGTCGGTGTAGCCGGCGACTTCGATGACCGTCCCGGTCAGCGTCTTCAGCTTCGCCGCCGCGGCATCAAGCAGCGTCCCAGCCCCGGCCGGCAGCACCGCGCTGCCGGTGTCGAAGTTGACGATGCCGTGGTTCAGGGCCGAGGCGACGTCACGCGCGGTGTAGGCGCCGGTCAGCCCGGCGACGGCCGCCGTTGCCTGGCGGGTGGAGCCGGCAACGATGTCGTTCACCCGGTCCGCCAGATTGCCGAAGCTGACGCCATTGCCGACGAGGCCACGCAGGTTGGCGATCAGCCCGTCCCGATCCGCATCGGCCAAGCCGCCGAGGCTGACGGTGTTGCCGTCGAACAGGGCGCTGACGCCGCGCGTGCGCAGCTTGTCGATGATCGCGCCGATATTGCCGAGCCAGGGCGCGCCGGCCACGCTGGAATCAACCACGATATCGGCGCGCGTACGATCGGCGCCGAAGGTGGTGCGCAGCGCATCGATGATCGCCCCACGCGAGGCAACGTCGCGCACCGTGCCGGTCGCGCGGACGACGCCATCGTCATTGCTGATCCAGAGACGGCTGGCGGGGGCGACCGTCGGGGCCGGAATGGCCACGGCCGGACCGGCGCTGGTGGCTGGGCGGGTCACGACCTCGGCGACCTTCTCGCGTGGCGCAAACTGGCTCCAGGCTAGGGCGCCGAGACCGACCAGCGCGGCGAGCGGCAGCGCCCAGCGGAAGGGGTTCTGCTCGGTCGGCGCCAGGGGCCGCGATGGCGGCGGCGGCGGCGCGACCGGGCGGGGCGGGGGGGGCGGCGCGGCAGCGGGCGTCACCCGCGG
>CAITYE010000416.1 GCA_903896535.1 uncultured Paracraurococcus sp. | reverse complement strand
GCCCTGGCCGCGGCACTGGCCCGGCTGGCGAGCCGTCCGGCCGAGCGCCACGCCATGGCCGCCGCCGCCCGCGCCCAGGCGGAGCAGCGCTGGGATCGGCGGCTGCTGGCCGCGCAGTTCTGCGCGGTGGCCGAGGCAGCGGCGTGAGCGACGAGCTCCATCTGGTTGCCGCCGCCCGACCGAACCTGCCGAAGCTCGCCGCCCTCTGGCACGCGCTGCCGGCCGCCGGCGTCGGGCTGCGGCCGGTGCTGCTGCATACCGGCCAGCACCACGATCCCGCGATGTTCGCCGCCCATCTCGCCCCGCTCGGCCTGCCGGCGCCGGCGATCGCGCTGGGCATTGCCGGCGGCAGCCATGCCGCGCTCACCGGGCGGACCATGATCGCCTGCGAGGCCGCCTGGCAGGCGCGCCGCCCCGCTTTGGTGGTGGTCGCCGGCGATGTGGACGGCGCGCTGGCCGCGACGCTGGCCGCGCGCAAGCTGGGCCTGCCGGTCGCGCATCTGGAAGCCGGGCTGCGCGGCGGTGAGCCCGACCTGCCGGAGGAGCTGAACCGCCGCGCCATCGACGCCGTCGCCAGCTTGCTCTGGGCGCCCGATGCGGCGAGCGCCGCCACGCTGATTGCTGCCGGGCATGCGCCGGGCACGGTGCGGGCGGTGGGCAACGCCATGATCGACACCCTGCGGCGGCACCTGCCTGCGGCGCGCCAGGCGGGGCCGCCGGCCGTGCTGGCGCCGGGCGGCTATGGCGTCGTCACCCTGCACCGGGCCGGCAATGTCGACCCCGCCGGGCGGCTGGGCGCGCTGCTGGGCGCCCTGAGACAGGCGGCAAGGCGCCTGCCGCTGGTCTGGCCGCTGCACCCGCGCAGCGCCGCGCGGCTGGCCGCCGCCGGGCTGGACCTGCCGCCCGGCATCACCGCGCTGCCGCCGCTGCCGGGGCCGGAGTTCCTGGCGCTGCTCGCCGCCGCGAAGCTCGTCATCACCGATAGCGGCGGGGTGCAGGAGGAAGCCTGGGCGCTTGACCTACCCTGCCTGACGCTGCGGCCGCGCACGGAACGGCCGCTGACCCTCGACCTCGGCACCAGCCGGCTGCTGGAGCCGGCGGGGCTGGACGCGGCCGTGGCCGCGGCGCTGGCCGGCGACTGGCCCCGGGCCCGGCCGATCCCGCTTTGGGACGGCGCCGCAGGGTTGCGCATGGCCGCGCATCTTGCCGAGCTCTACCCGGCATGAGCGCCCGGCCAGGACGCATAGGGGGTGAGGCCCAAGTTTCTTGTCTTGGGCGCGGGGCAGTGGCCGTGGCGTCCCTGCTTGCGCGGGGCCCATGGCAATGCCGCGTCCCACTGATATGAATGGGCCGCCCCCCGACATCCTGCTGCTCTCGAACGCGCACCCGCCGGATGATCTGCGGGTGGTGCTGAAGGAGGGGGCGGCGCTGGCCGCCGCCGGCTGGCGGGTGCGGCACCTGGCGCCGGCGCCCGGCGCGGCGCCCGCCGAAGTCGCTGGCGTGATGATCGAGACCCATCGTCGCGGCGCTGGCTGGCGCGGGCGGCTGGCTGCGCTACCCGGCCTTGCTGCCCGCGCTGCCGCCTCTGGCGCCCGGGTGCTGCATGCGAGCGAGCCGGATGCCTGGGGCGCGGCGCTGCTGGCGGCACGGCGCAGTGGGGCGCGGGTGGTGCTCGATGTCCATGAACACTACCCGAGCCGGCTGGATGCGCGGCTGCCGGCGTCGCTCCGGCCCTTGGCCCGGGCGGCGCTGGCGGCGGCCTGCCGCGGCGCGGGGCGTGCGGCGGATGCGGTGGTCGTCGCCAAGGACGGGCTGGCCGGGGATTTCGGCGTGCCCGGGCGGATCGTCGCGGTGCGGAACTACGCCTGGCCGGCCACGGTGGCGCCGCGCCGGCATGCGCCCGGGCCCCTGCTGCTCGCCCATTCCGGCGCGTTGTCGCGTCGGCGTGGCTGGCCAGAGATGCTGGCGGCGCTGGCGCTCTCTCCGCCCGCCACCCGGCTGCGGCTGATCGGCCGCTTCACCGATGGCTCGGAGCCCGCGTTTCTGGCCCAGGCCGCCGCGTGCGGCTTGGCCGGGCGGATCGAGCAGCTGGGCTGGCTTGAGCACGCGACGGCGCTGGCGCGGCTGGCAGAGGCCGATATCGCCCTGGTGCTATTCCAGCCGGGCGAGACGAACCACACGCTCGCGCTGCCGCACAAGCTGTTCGATGCCATGCAGGTCGGGCTGCCGGTGATCGCCCCGAGCTTCGCCGCGGAGGTGGCCGGGATTGTGGGGGAGGCGGGGTGCGGCGTGCTGGTCGATACGGCCGACCCGCGCGCCATCGCGGGGGCGATCCGCGGGCTTGGCGATCCCGCGCGGCGCTCGGCGCTCGGCGCGGCGGGGCGGGCAGCCGCCACGGCGCGCTACGGCTTCGGCGCTGAGGCGGCGCGGCTGGTCGCGCTCTATGCCCGGCTGCTTGGCCCACCGCCGGGGGCTACATCCCGCGCGTGACCTCCTCGGCCGGGCCATCGGCGACGATGCGCCCGGCCTCCAGCCGGATCGCCCGGGTGCACCATTCGCGGACGATGGCCATGTCGTGCGTCGCCAGCACCAGGATATCGGCGTCGTTGACGAGTTCGCCGAGCTTCTCCCGCGCCTTCTGCATGAAGGCGGCATCGCCCGCCAGGAACCACTCGTCCATCAGCAGCACCTGCGGCTCCATCACCGTCGCCATGGCGAAGGCGAGGCGGACCTGCATGCCGGCCGAATAGGTCCGTACCGGGACATCGAGGAACTCGCCGAGATCGGAGAAGGCGCCGATCGCATCGGCCATGGCGGTGGACTGCGCCTCGCTCAGCCCACGGAACAGGCCGCGCAGCACGATGTTCTCACGCCCCGTCGATTCCTGGTCCATGCCCGCGGCGGGATCGATGAGCGAGCCAATCTCGCCGACCACTTCAAGCCGCCCGGCCACCGGCTGGTAGACGCCGGCCAGGGTGCGGAGCAGCGTCGTCTTGCCGGCGCCGTTATGGCCGATCAGCGCCACCCGCTCGCCGGCTTCGATGCGGAAATCGAGCTCCCGCAGCGCCGCGACGACGACGCGGTTGCCCTCGTCCTGCCGCAGCCGCGACTTCGCAAGCAGGCGCTTCTTCAGGGAGCGGGCGCCGATGTGATAGAGCGGGAACTCGATCGTCACGCCCTCGACGGCGATATGTGGCATGGCGGCCCCTAGAGCGGGATGCGTTGCGGCGGAATCGTCGAAGGCGCTGAATCCCGCGACCAGACAAAAGTTAGAGCGGGATGCGTGAGCGAATGCGAACGCATCATGCTCTAAACCCAGAAGGCGATGCGGCCGCGGAAGCGGACGAAGAAGACGATCGCGACAACGGCGGCGAGCCCCGTGAAGACCAGCGCCGAGAGCCAGACGCCGAAGCCGGCGCCGCCATCGAGCAGCGGGCCGCGCACCACCTCCATCAGCGTATAGGCGGGGTTGAGCAGCAGCCATTCGGCGCGCGGGCCCAGCAATTCGGGCTTCCACAGCACCGGCGAGAGGAAAAACAGCAATTGCATGGCGCTGCCGACAATGGGGCCGATATCGCGGAAACGGGCGCAGAGCATGCCGAGGAAAAGCGCGACGAAAAAGCCGTTCACCATCAGCAGCGCCAGCCCCGGCAGCGCCGCCAGCCAGGCGGCGCGCGGCCAGATGCCGCAGACCAGGAAGACCAGTAGAATGAGCGGCAGGTTATGCGCGGCGATCAGCACGTTGCGGAAGACGCAGCGCAGGACATGCACGCTGTAGGGCAGCGGCATCTGCCGGATGATGCCCTCGGCGCTGGTCAGGCTGGTGCAGGCATCGTTGGCGATCTGGTTGATGACGTTCCAGAGGATCAGGCTGACCGCGACGAAGGGCAGGTATTCCGGCAGCGGCACTTTCAGCAGGTTCGAGTAGAGAAAGCCCAGCCCGAAGACCATCGCGGCGGTCGAGAGCGTCATCCAGAATGGCCCAAGCACCGAGCCGCGATAGCGGTTCCGCAAGTCGAGCCACGCGAGCGCCGCCGGCAGGCGCCAACGCCTGAAGCCGGTCAGCAGATCGCCGACCGCGGCGTCCCGCCGCCGCGGTGTCGCGGCATCGAACCGGTAGACCGGCGTGGCGACCTCGCGCGGGAGGGACTGATCGAGCATGCGGAGGCGTATAGACCAGAACCGCCGCCGCGGCGAAAGCCCGCCGCGACGGTCCCGGCCGGCGGGGCCCTCAGGTCCCGGCGCTGCTGCGCTTGCGCGGGGTGGCAGGCGCG
>CAITYE010000415.1 GCA_903896535.1 uncultured Paracraurococcus sp. | reverse complement strand
GGGATCGCCGCGAGGTCCGCGCGGGTGTGCGCACCGGGTCGTTGGCTATCGGGCAGCGAAAAACTGGTGTCCTCGGCGGGATTCGAACCCACGGCCCCCAGATTAGGAATCTGGTGCTCTATCCGGCTGAGCTACGAGGACACCCAAATTTTATATCATGCGGGCTCGGCCCGGTCACTGGCTTGCCCAGACGATGCGATGCATCCAGGTGATGTCGCTGAGATCGAAGGCATAATCGGGATGCGCAGGGTTCAGGCTGCGCAGATCGATCCGCCGGGCCGATTGCCGCTTGAGCTCCTTCGCCATCACCTCTCCTTTCCGGGTCCGCACCACCACCCGATCGCCACGTCGCACCGGCGCGGCGGGGGAGACGATGACCATGTCGCCGTCGCGGAAGACCGGCTCCATGCTCTCGCCGGAGATCTCCAGCGCATAGGCGTTGGGGTCGCCGATCTCGGGTAGGGCGATTTCGTCCCAGCCGCCGCCGACCGGATAGCCGCCATCGTCGAAGAAGCCCTCGCCGCCAGCCTGGGCGAGGCCGATTAGGGGAACCCGCCGGCCGATGGCGGCGCGGCCGCCCTTCAGCATGGCCGGCACGCCGGTGATCAGCGCGGCGAATTCAGCCCAGCCGGCGCCGGTCGCGGTCAGCACCTTGTTGACGCTTTCGGTGGAGGGCCAGCGCTCCCGCCCATCCGGCCCCGTGCGCTTCGAGGGATTGAAGGCGGTTGCGTCCAGCCCGGCCTTACGGGCGAGGCCGGAGGCCGACAGCCCGTTCTCGGCGGCGAGCGCATCGAGTGCCCGCCAGACATCCGCGTGGTTCATCCAGGGCTCCATGCGAGTCCTCCGGCCGGGGCGCGGCGACTCAGGTAGATGGGAATGTGGGGATAACATCCTAGGTTTCGAGTCGAAGAGCAATAGGCGGAAAATCCTTTTTCGCTTGCGTCGAAATTGGTTAAGGGCGTATACGTTCTTTGTTTGTTCGTCTTCCCGCAAAGGACCCCCCGCCGATGCTCACCCCCGCCCGCACCAACCGCCTGCCCGGCCGTACCAGCCAGCAGGAATACCAGCCCTTCACCACCGCCGAGGAGGCGTGGTTCTGGACCATGCAGGCCCTGATCGCCCGCCGCGAAGGCGCCCGCATCGTCGCCGGCGCAGGTCTCACCGCGCGGCCCTGCGAGCCGGACGATGTCGTCAAATGCCTCGACCGTCTCTATCGCCAGCGCCGCATCGACCTGCAGCACGCCCGCATCCTGCGCATCTGGGGTGAGCGGCAGCAGGCACCTGATGCGCGCCAGCCGCGCGAGGCGGGCGATGCCCGTCTCTGGCGCGAGGCGATGCAGCGTCTGGAATGGCCGCTGCGGGTCAAAGGCATCATCGCCGACGCCCTCGCCACCCCAGCAGAAGCCGCGGTCCTCCTGCCTTTTCCGGCTCGCGCACGGTGACCGGGCCGGCCGGGCCGGCCGGGCCAAGAGGGGCGGCGCATCGGCGCGCTGCCCAGGCCGGGCAGCAGGCTTTCATCGTCTTCGGCGGTGCCGCCGATCAGCCCTGGCTGCGGTTGCTGCGGCCAGGCTTCCGGCATTGCTTCGCGGTGCTGCGTGATGCTGGTGGCTGGACTGTGCTCGATCCCCTGACCGGGCGTCTGGTGGTCGCCCGGCTGGAGGTCCCCGCCCGCTTCGACCTGCCCGGCTTTTATCGCCGCGCCGGCTTCGTCGTCGCCGGCCCCTTCACGCCCGGCGCGCCGCGCTGGCGCGCCCTGCCACCGCTCTCCCCCTTCACCTGCGTTGCGCTCTGCCGGGCGATCTTGGGCGCCGGGGCACCGCGTGCCCTGACGCCTTGGGGGCTGTTCCGGCAGCTTTTGAAAGTAGGAAAAATATCTTGACTTTCGCGATCCCTCGCGCTATCTCTTCCTCGTCAACGGGCGAATTGCGTCCGCTGGCATCCCCTCACCGCCCGTCCATCGCGCCCCGCCCGCCCCCACCCCGGGGCGGGCGCTCGCGCCTTTGCGGGCTGCGTCCCGCCGTCTGACCGAGGAGACATCGCTGATGGGTGGTCTGCTGAAAGCGCCGAAGCCGGTCATTGTGCAGCCGGCGCCCGCGCCCGACCCGGCCGTCGGCACTGCCGCCGTCGCCCCCTCCACGGCGGCGGTCCAGCAGGGCGAGCGGGCCCGGGCGGCTGCCCAGGCCGCCACCAAGGATGGCATGGATGGGCTGATCGCCACCTCCCCGGCCGGGCTGCTGCAACCGCTGCCGGCCGCGCTCGCCGTCAACCGTAAATCGCTGCTCGGGCAATAGGCGCATGGATCTCCCCCGTATCCAGCGCGGCTTCGAGCGCGCGCTCGAACGCCGCCGCCCACTCGAGCCCCTGTGGCAGGCCTGCTACGAACATGCCTTGCCGGCCCCGGGCCAGCTTGCCGATCTGTTCGATGCGACCGCCGCCGACGCCGCCGAACAACTCGCCGCCTCGCTCCTCGCCGAGCTAACCCCGCCCTGGTCGCGCTGGTTCGGCCTTGCCCCGACCCGCCCCCTGGCCGATAGCGCCGAGGGCCTCGCGGCCGCCGAGGCGCTGGAGCGCGTCGCTGAGACCGTACAGGCGCATCTCGACCGTTCGAATTTCGCGGTGGAGATGGCGCAGGCCTTTCTTGACCTGGTCGTCGCCGGCACTGGCGTGCTGCTGGTTGAAGAAGCGCCGATCGGCGAGGCTTCGGCGCTGCGCTTCACAGCCGTGCCGCTCCGCAGCGCAGTGCTGGAGGAGGGGCCGGATGGCCGGTTGTCGCACCTCTATCGGCTGAGCCGGTTGCCGCCGGCAGCGATCGCCGAACGCTTCCCCGAAGCTGAGCTGCCGGCCAGCCTGCGCCAAGCGGTTGAGACCGCCGATGCGACGCCGCTGCCCCTCCTCGAAGCGCTGTGGCCGGAGGGTGGGCGCATTGCCTATGCCGCCCTGCTGCAGGGCGAGGGGACGGAGCCGCTTCTGTTGCACGGCGGGCATTTCGTGGAGAGCCCGTGCATCGCGTTTCGCTGGCTGAAAGTGCCCGGCGAGACCTATGGCCGCGGCCCGGTGATGAAGGCGCTGCCGGATATCCGCACCGCCAACAAGGTCGTCGAACTCGTCCTCAAGAACGCCTCTATCGCCGCGACCGGTATCTGGCAGGCGGAGGATGACGGCGTCCTGAACCCGGCCACGGTGCAACTCGTCCCCGGCGCCATTATCCCGAAGGCGCCGGGCAGCGCCGGGCTGACGCCGCTGGCCGCGCCCGGCAACTTCGACGTCTCGCAGCTGGTGCTCAGCGATCTGCGCGCGCGCATCCGTACTGCGCTCCTGGCCGATCGGCTTTCGCCGCTGGCGGGCGCCAATGTCACGGCGACGGCTGTGCTGGAACACAGTGCGCAGACCGCGCGGCTGCTCGGTGCCACCTATGGCCGGCTGCAGAACGAGCTGCTGACCCCCATGGTCACCCGGGTCCTGGCGATCCTTCGCCGGCGCGGCGAGATCCCGCCGATCCACCTGGACGGCCGCGAGGTGACGCTGCGCTACGCGAGCCCGCTGGCCCGGGTCCAGGGCCGCGCGGATGCCGCCAATACGCTGCTCTTCCTGCAGGCGGTGGGTAGCATCGGCGGAACCGCGGCGGCGCAAGTCGATGCCGTTGCTGCGACACGTTGGCTGGCCCGGACCCTGGGCGCCCCGGCCGAGGTGCTGGTCCCGCCCGGCCAGCAAGCCGAACTTGGTGCCGGAGTTGCCCCGCTGACCACGCTCCGTGCCGCCCGCACCGGGGTGCCGGCGGAACTCTCCGCCGCCACCCCGGCACCTCTCCTCGCCCGACCGCTGCGCGCCTGATCCGCCTTCCCTTCCTCTTTGCAACGGGAGACCTCCCCGCATGTCCACCGACCTGCTCCAGCCGTCCACACCCAAGGCCGAAGGCCCGGCCGTCACGCCACCGCCTGGCCCCGATGTACCGGAGAAATTCCGCGACCCGGAGACTGGCGAGGTGCGCGTCGACGCCCTGGCCAAATCCTACCGCGAGCTGGAACGCCGCCTGTCGCAGCGGATCGGCCCGCCTCCGGCCGATGCATCGCCCGACGCACTGCAACGCTTCCGCGAGGCGATGGACATCCCGGGCTGCCCCGAGGATTACGCCATCACCCCGACCCATTCGCTTTGCTGCGCCGATCCAGCAGTGAATGCGCGGTTGCACGATGCGCATTTTACCCAGGCTCAGGCCCAGCTGGTGTATGAGCTGGCGGCCGAATCGCTGTTGCCGTTGGTCGCTGAAGCGGCAGCGCAGTACGAAGCTGATCGCCAGCGCGAGAAGTTGCACGTGTATTTCGGCGGGTCCGAGCCGTTCCGTCGCGTGGCAGCGCAGCTCAATGCCTGGGGTGGCGCCAACCTGCCGCCGCCGGTGTTCCAGGCGTTGAGCACGACGCATGAGGGCGTGCTGGCACTCGCCCAGATGATGCGGACGGGCGAGCCTGGCTTGGCCAAGGAAGCGTCGCCACCGACTGCGGCCAGCGAAAGCGAGCTACGGCAGATGATGCGCGATGCGCGCTACTGGCGCAGCCGCGATCCCCAATTCGTCCAGCGCGTGACCGAGGGCTTCCGCAAGCTCGCCGGCAAGTGAGACGCGGCGGCGCGAGGTGCTGACCCGCCCCTCCCGGGCGCGCCGCGCCGCCGTACCCGGGGCGGGCCGTGGTCCCTGCCATTCTGGCCGTGCGGGCCCGGTCCGCCCCCCAATCCCAACCCCTTTGGTCGCGCAGAACCCCCATGGGCGCGTGGCCGTGCCCGCCCGCCCGGCCCGCATCGTCGGCAAGCCGGTCCAGGCGGCTTCCCACCCCTTCTGTGAGAGAGAGACCCATGTCCTCCACGATCGACCAGGCCTTCATCAAATTCTACGAGACCGAGGTGCAGGAGGCCTACCAGCGCCACGGCAGCAAGCTGCGCCCCACGGTGCGCAGCAAGACCGATGTGCGCGGCGCCTCCGCCGTGTTCCAAAAGGTTGGCCGCGGCACCGCAGCGGCCAAGGCGCGCGACGGTATCGTCCCGGTGATGAACGTCGCCCATTCCACCGTCGAGTGCTTCCTCCAGGACTACTACGCCGGCGACTGGATTGACCGGCTGGATGAGCTGAAGACCAATATCGACGAGCGCATGGTGCTGGCCAATGCGGGCGCCTATGCGCTGGGCCGCAAGACCGATGAGCTGATCATCGCCGCTATGGATACGGCGACCCGGGAGGCGCTTGGTACCACCGCCGGCACCACCGATACCGATGGGCTGACCCGCGCCAAGGTGCTGCTTGCCTTCCAGATGCTCGGCAATGCCGATGTTCCGGATGACGGTCAGCGCTATGCCGTTGTTGGCTGGAAGCAGTGGAGCGATCTGCTCACCATCCAGGAATTCGCCAACGCGCAGTATGTCGGTGACGACGAGCTGCCGTGGAAGGGTACGCAGGCCAAGAAGTGGCTTGGCGCCCTTTGGGTCCCGCATAGCGGTCTGACGCTGAATGGCAGCCTGCGCTACTGCTACTTCTACCACCGTACCGCCATCGCCCATGCGGTCGGCGCCGATATCCAGACCGATATCACCTGGCATGGCGATCACGCCGCCCACTTCGTGAACAGCATGATGAGCCAGGGTTCTGTGCTGGTGGATAATACCGGCATCGTCCGGATGCGCTGCGTCGAGGCGTAACCCTGCCCTCCGCCCCGCCCCTCGAGGGGCGGGGCCTCCCCTCCCCACTCTGGAGTCCGAAGCCGATGGCCCTTTCCGCCCTTGCGCTCTGTGCGCGCGCTCTGCTCGCGCTTGGTGCACAGCCGATATCCTCGCTCGATGACGGCACCGCGGAGGCGGAGATTGCGGCCAATCTCTACCCTGGTACGCGCGATGCGCTGCTGGCGCGGCATCCGTGGAGCTTCGCCACGGGACAGACCAGCCTGGCGCGTCTCGCTGCCCAGCCCGTTGCCGACTTTCTCTACGCCTATGCCTTGCCGCCGGGCTTTTTGCGCGTGCTCTCAGCGGGCTATCCGCTGCGCGGTCGGGGTCTCGATTACCGTATCTTCGAACAGCGCCTGCACAGCAATGCGGCCGAAGTCACGTTGACCTATCTTTTTCGGCCCGATGAAAGCGTTTTTCCGCCCTATTTCGCGGCTGCCCTCACCGCTCGCCTGGCTGCTGAATTCTGCATTCCATTGACCGAAAATGGTGCGCGTTTGCAGCAGCTTCTTGGCATGGCGGAGGCCGAGATGCGCCTCGCCAAGGCAATCGACAGCCAACAAGCGCCGCCGCGGGCGATCGAGAATTTTCCGCTGATCGCCGTGAGGCGATGACATGGCCTTCCTTCGTACTCTCAAGACCAGCTTCACCGGCGGTGAGCTGGCACCGGAGCTGCTCGGGCGACCCGATCTGCGCGCCTGGGCCAATGGCGCCGCCAGGCTGCGCAATGTTTTCATCCAGCCGACCGGCGGCGTGACTCGGCGTCCCGGCCTACGGCACGTGGCCGTTCTGCCCGGGCCGGCGAAGCTGATCCCCTTCGAGTTCAATACCGAGCAGACCTATCTAGTCGTGCTGACCGATCAGCTGCTCAGCATCTTCGTCGGGGATGTCCAGCTGGCTCAGATGAGCGGCCCCTGGACGGCCGATATGCTGTCGCAGATCGCCTGGACGCAGAGCGCCGACACGTTGCTGCTCTGCCACCCGGCCATGCCGCCGCAGCGGATCACCCGTACCGGCGCCAGCAGCTGGACGGTGGTCCCCTGGACGTTTATCCGTGCCCCCTTTCATCGCTTTGACGACGCTTCGGTCAGCCTTACGCCCTCGGCTACCGCAGGCAACCTTCTGCTCTCGGCTAGCGCCGCGGTCTTCGATCCGTTGCATGTCGGGGTGCGCTTCCGCCTCGGCGGCCGGCGCGTTGCCATCACCGGCATCGCCTCCCCGCAGCAGGCTAGCGCGACCGCGATTGATCCCCTGGCCACGACGCTTGCGACGACGGATTGGGAGGAGGAGGCATTCTCGCCGGTGCATGGCTGGCCGACCACCGCCTGCTTCCACCAGAACCGCCTCGTCTTCGGGGGCTCCCGTGACCTGCCGAACCGGCTGTGGTTATCGCGGACCGGTAACCTCTACGACTTCGACCTGGGTACCGGTCTCGACAGCGAGGGGATCGAATTCGCCATCCTCTCGGACCAGGTGAACGCTGTCCGTGGCGTCTTCTCCGGCCGGAATCTCCAGGTCTTCACCTCTGGCGCTGAATACGTGGCAAGCGGGTCGCCCCTTACGCCAACCAGCATCCAGCTGGCGCGCCAGACCCGGATCGGCTCCCCCGTCGCGCGGCTGATCCAGCCGGTCGATATCGATGGCGCGACCGTCTTTCTGGCGCGCAGCGGGCGCAGCGCCTTCGCTTTCGACTACACCGCGCTGCAAGCGACCTACCAAGCGACGGATCTGGCGCTGACCGCGCGCCATCTCTTCGCCGAGCCGCTGGACATGGCTTATGACCAGCGGGCTCGGCTGCTGCACATCGCGATGGCCGATGGCACGATCGCGACGTTGACCATCTACCGCGAGGAACAGGTGACCGCCTGGTCGCGGCAGGAAACCGCAGGTGCCGTCGCCTCCCTCGCCTGTATCGAAGGGACGATCTGGGCCGCCGTTCAGCGCCTGGGCAGTACCCGGCTGGAACGCTTCGATGCGACCCTGGCCCTGGACGCGGCCCTGGATGGTACGGCCGCCGCCCCGACTAAAAGCTGGGGCGGCCTCTCGCATCTTGAGGCGCAGTCCGTCGGTATTCTGGCCGATGGCGCCAATGCCGGCGCCGCGATCGTCTCGGGTGGTGCCGTCAACCTCGATGACGCAGCCGGGGCGACGCAGATCGGCTTGCCCTTTGCGCATGAGATCGAGCCTCTGCCGCCCGATCTGAATGCGGCGACCGGGATTGGCGCCGCTCCGTTGCGGCTGCTCGCCGTCACCTTTCGCCTACTTTCCACCGCCTCGCTCGCGGTCGACCTTGGCAGCGGCGCTCAGCCCGTGCCGTTTCGCCGGCTTGGCACCTCACTGCTCGATACCGCGCCAGGCGCCTTCACCGGCGATGTCCGGCTGCGCGCCCTGGGATGGCGGCGGAACGCCGCCGCGCCGCTGTGGCGCATCCGCGACGATACGCCGCTGCCGATGACCTTGCTCTCCGTGACCACCGAAATGAGGACAACAGACTGATGGGCGGAATCGCTTCCATGGCCAGCGTCCTGGGCGCCGGTGCCTCGGTCTACGGCAATCTGCGCGCGGCGCAGCTTCAGCAGGCCAACAATCAGGCCCAGTTGCAGGTGACTCAGCAACAAAACCAGCTTCGCCAGGACACGATCCTGTCGCAGGCGCAGCAGGATGCGCTCACCCGGCAACAGCTGTTGGCGCAGCACATCGACAGCACCCGCGCGCAACTCAGCGGTAGCGGCATCGTCGCGCAGGACGGCTCGGCTGCTGCGGTCGAGGGAGGTGCCGTGCAGCGCAGCCGCGCCGCACAGGAGGCGGCAGATGCCGCTACCCGGGCGCAGCTTGCCCAGGGGCAGATCAGTCTGCTGCAGCCGAACACGACAGCGACGACGTTGCTGCAGAACGCGCCCGCCTTCGGGTTTGCCTCGCGCAGCCTGCTCGCCTGACGCCCTTCCACCCCTTCCCGGAGCCAGTCCGTCCGATGGACCAGCACATTACGATCGGCGATATCGCGCCCCGCGTGCAATACGCCGCCGATGGCATACAGGCGAGCTTCCCCTTTGGTTTTCCGATCTTCACGGAGGCCGATCTGGAAGTCAGGCTCGACAACCTGATGCAGCGGAGCGGCTATACGGTCATCGGCGCCGGCCTATCGGGCGGCGGCAGCGTGCAGTTCGCGGTTCCACCGCCGGTGGGCGCCATGGTGACGTTACGCCGGCACCTGGCGATCGCGCGCACCACCGATTTCCACGAGAGCGGCATCCTGCGCGCCCGGGTTCTGAATGATGAGCTCGACTACCAGGTCGCCGCCTTGCAGGAAATGTCCGATAGCTTAGGCGGCACGCTGCACCTCGATCCCAGCGAGCCGTCGAGCGGCACAACTTTGCCGGTGCGCCGCGCTCGTGCCAACCGGTTACTCGGCTTCGACAGCCTTGGTAATGTGACGGTCTACGATCGCGACGTTGGCCGGCTGACCTTGCCCTTTGCGGGTGCGATCCCGCGGACCGTCGAGGACAAGCTCGCCGAGCATCTCTCAGCGCGGGATTTCGGCGCGGTCGGCGACGGCGCCACCGATGACGGGCCGGCGCTGCAAGCCGCGATGAACGCTGCCGCCGCCAGCAGTCGGTTGCTGGAGATCGGCGAAGGGGTCTTCTTCACCAGTATGCCGCTGGTGCTGCTGGGTGCGGCCGCGGGGCTCATCATGCGCGGCACCATCCTTTACGCCGGACCGGCTGGGCGGGCTGCGCTCACTCTCGGCGATGGTGGCGCCGCTGACAACCAGCGCAAGCGCTACAGCGGCTTGGCCGTGGTGCGGCAGAGCCTCAGCGATTGGGCGAACGAGAGCGATATCGGCATCCAATTACGGAATATCAACGAAAGCGTGGTCGAGGTCAGCTGTGTCGAAGGGTTCACCATCGGCGTGCAGATCATTGGCGATCAACGCGGCAGCCAGAACAGCGAAATCCGCTATGGCCGAATCGTCGATAACCGGATCGGCCTTGATCTTCGGACGCTGACCTCAAGCGGATGGGTCAATGCGCTTCGTCATATGGGTGGCCACTTCGCCTGCAAGAGCGCGACCAACCCCACGCAGTCGCGTTTCGGCATCCGCCTATCGGCGGCCAGCGGTGCCTATCGGCTGCATAACAGCCACGTCTTCATCGGCCAGAATTTTGAGCTGCAGCGGCAGGGAACGCCCGGCACGGTTGATGCGATCCCCTTCCTGATTGAGGTCGATGGTCGCGCGCTGAATGCCCAGGCGATCCGCATGGAGGCGTGTTCGCCTTATGTCGCGCGTCATACCGGCGGGTTCAGCGACGCGCGCTATGAAGTGTCTTACGTCGGTACCTATGGCTTCGCTGGTTGCGCCGTGCAGTATCTCGGCGCCACGCGGGCCGGTGGCGTCGTCGTCCCACAGCACCAGGCGGCAGCGGCGGTGGCCGCGCCACGGCTGATCGCGGCGGCGGAGAATCTGCGCGCGCGTGCCTTTCGGCAGACCGCTGCCGTGACAAACGGGGTGGGCTTTGAACAGCTGGCCGTGCTCTCCGGCAATCCCGCGGGGCCGCCTGGTACGCTCAACGGCTTCTGCTTTCCCGGCCTTGATCAGATCGTGTTGGGGGCCGATGACGTCACCCTGCCGACCTCCCGCGGCCTCGGCTTTGTTGTTGATTGCAGCGGCTGCAAGGAATTTCTGCTGGCGGCGGAAGGCAGCGGCATGCGGCCGCTCGTGATGCAGTTCGATGGCAATGAGACAGTTCTGGACGGCGGTGCGCCGGTGCTGTTTTCCAATATGAACAGTGTCTTCCAGGGCAGCCCCTCCTATTGGTGGGAGGGTAATGCGGATCTTGATGCCCTGGTGGGCGGGCTGGCGCTCAACCGGCTGCAACGGGTCACGCTCAGCCCCGCTGCCCAGTTCGCGGTGATCGGCATTCGCGGCAGTTCCACGACGGCCACTCTTCGCGCACTACGGCTATTCACGCCGGCGACTGAGGCACCACGCCTGCTGTTCGCCGGTGCGCGGAGCTGGGGCAGCCGAGAGCTGACCGTGGTGGATACCGGCTGGACCATACCAAGCCTTGCGGCTGGAGTGAGCGCGACCCGCGATGTGACATTGGCCGGGGTCCGGCAAGGCGATTTCCTCGATGTCGGCTTTGCCATGGCGGCCGGCTTCCAGAACGGCGGGGTGGTCTTCTCGGCTGCAGTCGGCGGCACTGCGGGTAGCAATCAGGTCCGCGTGACCGCGCAGAACGTCAGCGGCAGTAGCATCACGCCAGGCGCCGGCACGCTGTATCTGCGTGCGGTCAAGCCTCGCTTGTGACGCGAGGGCCGCGCATGGAGCCACACGATCCGACGCATCCGCCAAGGCCCGCGCCGATCGATGCCGCGGCGACCATCGGCACGATCCTGACGGATTACTATGCCTTCCTGGCGCGCTGGCAGGAATGGGTGGATGGCGCAGCCGATGAGATGGAGGCGACGCGGCGGATGAAGGCCCGGAACGACGCAGCGCGCGCCGCGCTCAGTCATCTCGAGCATTTTAGGAAGGTCGCAGCATCGCTCGGCTCGGGAGCCGCCGGGCAGGAACATGTCAGCATCACTGAGTGGCGCGCCCTGATGCCGCCCAAAAGCGAAGAGGAGCCGCTGATCGATGACGAGCACGGCACCGATTGACTTCACCGAATTCCTCTGGATTTGGCACCACGTCAGTCACCAGACCACGCCGCCACCGCAGCGACGCATGGCGCGCTGGCTGGAAGCGCGCTGGCGCCGGGGCGACCGCCGGCTCCTGCTGATGGCCTTTCGCGGCAGCGGGAAGTCGACCCTGGTCGGCCTGTTCTGCGCTTGGCGCCTCGCGGTGGCGCCGGATACCCGCATTCTGGTGGTCGCTGCCGATCAAGCCTTGGCGGTGAAGATGGTCGCCCAGGTGCGGCGCATTCTGGAACGGCACCCGCTTTGCGCTGGGCTCCGGCCGCCGCAGCCGGAAGCCTGGGCGATGGATCGCTTCACCGTGGCGCGGGAAGCCAGTTTGCGCGACCCGTCGATGCTGGCGCAGGGCGTCGGTGGCAATATCACCGGGGCCCGGGCTGACCTGCTCATCTGCGATGACATCGAGGTCGCCGGGAATTGCGATACGCCGACCAAGCGAGAGGCGCTGCGCGCCTGCCTCGCCGAGACCGAGTTCGTCCTCGTCCCTGGCGGCAGCTCGATCATGATCGGCACGCCACATTGCGCCGAAAGCCTTTATTTGCCGCCAGGTCACCCGCAGGCGACGCTGCTTGGCTATCGCAGATTGCGGCTACCCCTGCTGGATGCGACGGGCGACAGCGTCTGGCCGGAGCGCTTCGACGCAGGGACGATCGAGGCGCTTCGCCAGCGGGTTGGCCCGCTCGCCTTCCGTCGCCAGATGCTGCTCGAACTGGTTGAGGATGCGGCGGTCCGGCTCGATCCCGCATTGCTGCTGCGCTACCGGGAGGAGCCGCTCTACCGGGAAGCCAATGGCCGTGGCGAGCTGCGCTTGTTCGAGCGCCGGCTGGTCTCGGGCGGTGGCTATTGGGACCCTGCCTTCGGCAAGCCCGGCCTCGGCGATGCGTCGGTTCTGGCCTGCCTCTACGCCGACGCCGAGGGCAATCTCTACCTGCACCGGCTGGCTTATCTGACCCATGACCCGGATACCGAACTCGACCCAGCGTCCCAGCAATGCCGGGAGGTGGCGCGTATCGCCGGTGCGCTGATGCTGCCGGCGGTCCGGGTGGAGAGCAATGGCCTGGGTCGCTTCCTGCCTGCCACGCTGCGTCGGGAAATGGCGATGGCGCAGGTGCCCTGCGCAGTGATCGAACACACCAGCACGCGGAATAAGACCGAACGTATCCTCGGCGCGCTGGATCCCGCCCTCGCCGGGCGCCGGCTGCATGTGCATGACAGCGCCTTTCGTACGTCCTTCCCGGCGGAGATGGCCGCCTGGCGACCGCATGTGCCTGGACAGCGCGACGATGCGCTGGATGCGCTGGCCGGCGCCATTGCGGCCGAGCCGGTGCGCCTGCCGAGCCTACCGCCTGCCGCGCGGGGTCTGGTCTGGCGCGGCGTCTGAGACCTGGCGCAGCACCTCGGTCGCGTGTCGCCTGAGCCCATCCGCGGTGGGTTCATAACGACCATCAGCCCTGAGCCGAGCGAGACCCATGCCGGCGATCCGCTCCAGGCAAGGCCCGTCCTGCAGCCCCGTCGGCCGGCCGAGCAGGCCAGCCAGGGTCAACCGGTGCAGGGCCGCCCGGCAGCAGGTTTCCAGATAGGGCTCGGTCCAGCGGGCCACGTCGCAATCCATTCGGTTCGCCACCCTTGAGGGTGGTCGCGCCGCCCCCGTCCTTCAAGCAGCAGGCAGAGAGAACCCATGACCCTTGAGCCGAACTGGTGGATCACGGTGGTCGAGGCGCCGATCGTGGCCGCCCTGTTCCACATGATCCACGGCCTGCGTCGCGATCTGCAGGAGCGGATCGAGCGCAGCGACCAACGGGAGAACGACGTCGTCAATCGCACCCGAGACGCGCTCGCGGATTTCAAACTGGAGGTGGCGCGGACTTATGTGCCGCTCTCGTTGATCCGCGAAGTCGATCGCCGACTCTCCCAGCATCTGCTGCGCATCGAGGAGAAGCTTGAGGAGATGCATCGGGTCAACGCCCGGCCGATGCGGCTGCGCGAGCGCGGTGCAGAGGAGGATGAGTCGTGAACCCGGCCATGTCATCGCGCCCCGCGGCATCTGAAATCCTAGCCCTGACGCTCTGCGCCGAGGCGGACGACCAGCCGGTTCGGGCGCTGGAGGCGCTGGCGGCGATGGTTGCCAACCGCGCCCGGCTCGCCGCTGCCGATGCCACGCTCCGGTTGCGTTTTGCGCCCGGCGCCGCACAGACCGGGCTGCTCGAAGCCTGCTGCCGCGCGCCCTTCCTGTTCGAGTGCTGGACGCCGCGCCATCCGCGGCGGGCGGCATTGCTGCGGGTATTACGCCAGCCCGATGCACGGCTTGAGGTCTGCCGCCGGATCGCCCGTCGGGCGGTGGCTGGCGGCCTGGTCGACCCAACCATCGGCGCCACCCATTGCCACCGCGCCGATACCCTCCCCGGCTGGGCGCTTGGCCATGCGCCAAGTGCCGAGATCGGTGGCTTTGTCTTCTATCGCTTGCCGCCTGCGGACGCCTGCTCTGGCGGCCCGGCCGGTCGTGCTGTTAAAGACTACCGATGGAGAGCGTGATCTACACACTGGTGCGGCGGGATGAGTGGCAGGCCGCGGAAGCCGAAGGCGCCTATCGCGGCAGCCCCGATGACCGCCGCGACGGCTTCCTCCATTTCTCGGCGGCGGCGCAGTTGCGCGCGACCGCTGCCAAGCACCGTGCGGGCGTCGCGGACCTGCTGCTGGTCGCGGTGCCGACAGCGCCCCTTGGCGCGGCCTTGCGTTGGGAAGCAGCCGGCGGTGGCGCGCGTCAGGGCCTCTTTCCCCACCTCTATGCAACGCTGCCCATGACCGCGGTGCAGCGGGTGGTGCCGCTGCCGCTCGGCGCCGATGGGCTGCATATTTTCCCTACGGAGATCCCCTGAGCGGCGTTCCCCCACCCGGGAACCCGGGCGCCTCTGTTCCCGATAAGACGCCCAAAGCGATATCGAGTCCGACGATGCTCCTCGAGCGGCTCTCGCTTCAGCCGCCTGCGGCCGACCACAGGCGCTGGGCCGGCGGCCAAGCGGCGGCGATCTCGCCGCGGAACTGCCAGGTCGTCAGGCCAAGGCCCATCAGCACGAGCAAGGAGCCGACCCAGGCGAGCCGCAGCGCTCGGCCAGATGCCGGGGCCGCTACGGCATCGGCAGCAGCGGGATCGGGCAGCGGGGACGCGTCAGGGAGGGGGATGGGCGTCGCGTCCGGCGGCGGGTCTGGCGGGGCGATGGCCTCCACCAGGGCCGTCGGCGGATCGGGCAAAAGCGCAGCCAGCGGGGCAGGGGCCGGGTCGGGCGATGCCGTGGCAGGGGAGACAGGAGGCGCGGGTTTAGGCGCCGCTATGGGCGACATCAGGGGTACGCCCGGCACCCATTGCCTGCCGCAGCGGACACAGCGCACCTTGCGGCTAGGGCCGAGCAGCCCTTCCGGGACGTCATAAGCCGCATCGCAGGCTGGACATTCGAGTCTCATAGGCCAGCAATTTGCTGGCCGGCCCCTGGTCCGGCAAGCGAAACCTCAGCTGCCCTGGCCGATCGTCGATCACGTCCCCGGCAGCGAGGGAGCATAGTTCGCTTGGCGCCGGGCTCATGGACCGGCATGCTCGGCGCTATGATTCGCTTGGCCGAAGTCGGACTGCGCTACGCCGCTCCGGCGCTTACGGGCCAGCCTGGCCCGGTGCCGGACGCGTTGCGCGATCTGAGCTGCATATTGCCCACCGGGAGTTTCCATTGGCTGCTCGGCCCGTCCGGGGCCGGAAAATCCTCGCTGCTCGCGCTGCTGCACCTTGCGTTGCGGCCCAGCCGGGGCGAGCTCGAGATATTCGGTCACCGGATCAGGGAAACTCCCCGTGCCGCGCTGCCGGCCCTGCGTCGGCGGATCGGCATGGTGCCGCAGGACTCTCGCCTGCTCCCCTACCTGACGGTATTCGACAACGTCGCGCTGCCCTTGCGCCTGGCTGGCGTCGCCGAGGCGCAAATCCGTGCCGATGTGACGGAAATGCTGGACTGGGTTGGTCTCGCCACCAAGACAATGACGCTGCCGGCGGCGCTCTCGGGCGGTGAGCAGCAGCGCGCGGCGCTGGCCCGCGCCGTGGTCGCTCGCCCGGCGCTGCTGCTCGCTGATGAGCCGACCGGCAACCTCGATCTGCCGCAGGCACGCCGCGTCCTCGCCCTGCTGCGAGAGATGCACCGCCTCGGCACCACCATCGTCGTCGCGACCCATGCTGCGACGTTGATCGAGGAATACCCCGCCCCGGCGTTATACCTGCAGGAGGGCGCGTTGATCGCCCATGGTTGACGCCCCAACCTCCCTGCCGCGCGGCCGCGACCCGCTCGGCCTGCGTCACGCGCTTGCTGACCGCCTGTTGCCGGCCCTGGTTGGCGCGATGGCCATGCTGGCCGCTTTGGCGCTGACGGCGGCGGAGGGCGCCGGGGTGTTGGCGAGCCGCTGGCGGGGCGAACTGACCGGCATCGTCACGGTGCAAATGCCCGATACCGATCCCGCCCGCGCCGCCGCCGCGCTGGCCAGCCTTGCCGCCTTGCCCGGGGTCGCCAGTGCCCGCCCGATCGCGCCTGAGCGGCTGGCGGCGCTGCTTACGCCCTGGCTTGGGCCGAATATGGCGGGCCTGCCCGAACAGCTCCTCCCCAGCCTGATCGAGCTTCGCCTCACCACGTCGAGCAGCGTGCCGGAGGCGCTGGCCGCACAGCTCGCCGCGGCCGTGCCCGGGGCGGCGGTGGAATGGCAGGGGCTATGGCTTGGCCGGCTGGTCGCGCTTTCGGATAACCTGCGGCGGATCGCCCTCTCGGTGCTACTCCTGGTGGCTGGCGTGGCGGTCGCCGTGGTGGTCGTGGCGGTGCAGGCCGGCATCGCGGCGCGGCGGGATTCGATCGCCATCCTGCATGGCATCGGTGCCACCGACGGCGCCATTGCGGGGCGCTTCGCCGGCCGCATCGCATGGCTGGCGGGTACCGGGGCACTGGCTGGCACGCTGCTGGCGCTGCCCTTGCTGGTGGGCCTGGTCGGCCTGGCTGCGCCGCTCACCGGGGCCGTTCAGGGCGCGCCCTGGGCCCGCTTGCCCTGGCTCGGGCTTGTCGTGCTGCCGCCAGGCGCGGCCTTGCTTGGTTGGAGTGCGGCGCAGGCGACGCTAAGGCTCTGGTTGCAACGCCTGCCTTGAGCCGGCCGCGCCTCGGCCCCTCTAGTTATGCGGCGTCCCATGCTCTGGCTGCGTTCCTTGGTTTTCAACCTGTACTTCTGGCTAGGCACGGCGCTTTGGTCCGTTGGCCTGCGGTTGGTGCTTCCCTTCGTCTCGCGCCAGACCCTGGCCAGGTTCGTCTCCGTCTATGCCCGGTTCATCCTGGCCGGGCTGCGCTGGATCTGCGGCGTCCGGCTGCGGGTGACAGGCGCCGAGCACCTGCCCCGGTCTGGACCGGCGCTGGTCGCCGCCAAGCACCAATCGGCCTACGACACGCTGGTCTGGCTGACCCTGCTGCCGAACGCCTGCTACATCCTGAAGCAGGAACTGCTGCGGATCCCGCTCTGGGGGCGGGTAGTCAGCCATACCGGTCATATCGGCGTCGATCGCAGTGCCGGCGCCGGCGCGATGCGACACCTGCTGCGGGCCGGCCGCGCCGCGGCTGCCGACGGGCAGCAAATGGTAATTTTCCCCGAAGGCACCCGATCAGCCCTGGGCGAGCGCGGCTCCTACCAGCCCGGCATCGTGGCATTGGCCACCGCCACCGGGCTGCCGGTGATCCCGGTCGCCACCGATAGTGGCCGCTGCTGGGCCCGGCGCGCCTTCCTGAAGCATCCCGGCACCATCACCATCGCGGTGCTGCCGCCGCTGCCCGTCGGTCTGCCGAAGGCGCAGCTACTGACGACCCTCGAGGAGATAATCGAGACCGAGAGCGCCCGGTTGTTCAAGGCTTGATGCGAGCTTCAAGGCGCGCCTTGATCCGCTCTAGCAGCGGGTCGCTGACGCCCATGGCGTGCAGGTGCTGGCGCGTGTTCTGCAGGTAGTCGTGGTTGCTGCCAGCCACGCCGGCGCTTCGCCCGATTGCCGCCACCGCCTCTTCCAGGGTTGGCCGGCAATATTGTGGCGCGGCGCGGTTCACCACATAGGTCATCGCCCGCACCATCCGTTCGCTGTCGAGCAGGCGAATCGGCTGCATCCGGCGGGCATAGACCTCCTCCCCCCCGAGATTCTCCCGCGCGTCGAGATAGGCGATCACTGCGGCCGCGTCGCGGCCGGCAACCGCGAAGGCGAGGCCGCGGCAGGCCCCCCCGCGATCGAGGCCGAGCACGAGGCCGGGCGCTTCCGGCGTCCCGCGATAATGCCGGCTCCAGAGGCAGAAGCGGCGGTGATACCCGCGCAATAGCGCCGGATGGCCGCGCTGATGCGGAAAGCCCGGCCGCCAGATCAGCGAGCCATAGGCGAAGACATAGAGATGCCCATCGGCATCGAGGAGCGGGTCGTGATGCACCTGGGTCCTGGGCGGCATGCTCGCGTCGCGGGCCGGGCCAGGATATACCCGACGCTGCGATGCCCGCTACCTCGTCACGGCAGCCCGGGCGCGCCGGCCCCCTGGCGGCGCGTCTTCTGCTCGGCAGCGCCATCGCGCTGGCCTTGGTGGCGGCTCTGCATGCGCTGCTCTGGCGCTGGGCTGGCAGCGAGATGCAGGCTGGCGTCGATGCCTGGGTCGCCTCCCGCCGTGCCCTTGGCTGGCGGGTGACGCATGGGCCAGCGCAGCGCGGCGGCTGGCCGCTGGCCGCGACGCTGACCTTGCCGGATGTGGAACTGAACGGCGGCACGGCGACGCTGCCCGGCGGCTTTGGCCTCGCAGCCGAGTCTCTCGTGATGCGCGTGGCCCTGCCGCGCCTGGACCGGCTGCTGGTGGCGATGCCCGGGCGCAATCGGCTTCGCCTTGGCGAACTCGATCTGCCTTTCGCTGCAGACCGGTTGAGCATCGCCGTACCGCTGGAGCGCAACGTCCTGCCGCGCGAAGCGACCGCAGAGGCTGAGCGCCTGCGGCTGGCGACGCCGGCCGGGTCCTTTGAGCTGCGCAGCCTGCGGCTCGATATCGAGACGCGGCTTACCGCGACCGAGGGTGAGCCGGCCCTGCAATTGGCATTGCGCGCCGAGGACGTCGTGCTGCCGCCGACGCCCCCGGCGCTCGTCGCCCTTGGACGGCAGCTGGAGCGGGCGACGCTGGAGGCGGCGCTGACCGGCCCGGTGCCACCTGGCCGCTTCCCGACGACCAAGGCCGAGGCCTGGCGCGACGGCGGCGGCAGCTTCGAGCTGCGGGCTCTCACGCTTGATTGGGGCAAGGTCGGGCTTGGCGTCACCGCCACGCTCACGTTGGATGAGGCGCTCCAGCCGATGGGTGCGGGTAGCCTGAAGATGCGGGGTGCCAATGAGGCTATTGCCGCCGCGCAAAGCGCGGGGTTGCTCCCGGCCGGCATGGTGCGGCCGGCGAGGATGCTCGTGCAGCTGCGCAGCCGGGTACCGCCCGAAGGCGGTCCGCCCCAATTTGAGGTACCGCTGACCCTCGAGGACCGGACGCTCGCCGCCGGGCGCTTTCCGCTCGCGCATCTGCCGCGTCTGGTCTGGCCGAGCCCACCGCCGCCGCCGGATGCCGCGCAGGACCCCTCGTTGCCGTCCCCGGAGTGAAGCCGATGGCCGGCGGCCCCAGTGTTGAGACCCCCGCATCCTGGCTGATGGCGGGCGTTGCTGTCCTGCTGCTCTCGATCTCCTTCGGCGCGCCGCTGGTCGTCGTGGTCGGGTTGGCGCCGATCGCCGAGACGCTGGGCGAAGCGCGCGCGATCCCCTCGCTCGCCTCCTCGCTGGCCTATTTCGGCGCCGGGCTGGGGGGCATCGGCATGGGGTGGATCGCGGGGCGGACCTCGGCGCGGCTCGCAGCGATGATCGGCGGGGCGATGATCGGCGCGGGGCTGCTGCTGGCGGCCGGGGGCAGCGCCTGGCAGTTGATTCTCGGCTATGGGCTGCTGGTCGGGTTGCTGGGCAACGGTGCGCTCTATGCCCCGCTGATGACCTATGTTTCCTACTGGTTTGACCGCCGGCGCGGCACCGCGCTGGCGCTGGTCTCCTCCGGTCAGTACGTCGCTGGGGCGATTTGGCCTGTGGTGTTTGAGCGGGCCATCGCCGCCTGGGGCTGGCAGCGCACCATGCTGGGGTTTGGTGTCTTCTCCGCTCTTACCATCCTGCCGCTGGCGGCGCTGGTGCTGCGGCCGATCCCGGCGCCGCCCGTCGCCGCCGGCCCGGCTGCCGGCCCGGTACAGGGCGCCCGGGTCTTTGGCTTGCCCGCGAATGCGGCACAGGCGCTGATCGCCATCGCCAGCTTTCTTTGTTGCATACCGATGGCGATGCCGGCGGCGCACCTTGTCGCCTTCTGCGGGGATCTTGGCATCGCCGGGGCCCGTGGTGCGGTGATGCTCTCAATGCTGCTCGCCGCCGCTTTCCTGGCGCGGCAGGCCTGGGGCTGGCTG
>CAITYE010000414.1 GCA_903896535.1 uncultured Paracraurococcus sp. | reverse complement strand
GCAGCACCTGGGCGGCGCCGGTATCCTCAACAAAGCCCATGCCGCCATGCACCTGGATGCCGAGCGAGGCGACATCGACGCCGCGATCGGTGCACCAGGACTTCACGATCGGGGTCAGCAGCGCGACCATCTCTGCCGCCCGCGCATCGTCCAGCAGCCGGGCGCGGTCGAGCGCGGCGCCGGCTTCGAGGAAGAGCAGCCGGCCGGCCAGGGTGATGGCGCGCATCTCCGCCAGCATGCGGACGACATCGGGGTGGCGGTCGATGGTCCGGCCATTGCCTTGCACGCGCTGCGCCGCAAAGGCCTCGGCCAGCATCAGGGCGCGGGCGCCCTGCGCCACACCCTGCACGCCGACATCGAGCCTGGCCGAGTTCATCATCGCAAACATCGCGTTCAGGCCGCGATTGGCTTCGCCCACCAGTTCCGCCGTCGCCCCTTCGAACAGCATGACGCAGGTGGGGGAGGCGTGGATGCCGAGCTTCTTTTCCAGCCCGCCGCAGCGAAGCGCGTTGCGGCTGCCATCGGCCTGCACCTTGGGCGCGGCGAACAGGCTGATGCCGCGCGTGCCGGGCGGGGCATCGGGCAGCCGCGCCAGGATTAGGTGCAGGGTGTTGTCAGTGAGGTCGTGGTCGCCATACGTGATGTAGATCTTCTGGCCGGTGATGCGGTAGCCGCCGGCCCCGTCCGGTTCGGCCCGCGTCCGCACCTGGGAGAGGTCAGAGCCCGCGGCCGGTTCGGTCAGGCACATGGTGCCGGTCCATTCCCCGCTGACCAGCTTCGGCAGCCAGGCCGCCTGCTGGGCGGGGGTGGCGAAGCGCGACAACGCCTCGATCGCGCCCTTGGTCAGCAACGGGCAGAGTGCAAAGGCCATGTCGCCGGCGGTGATGAGTTCGGAGACGGCCATGCCGAGCGCTTGCGGCAGGCCCTGGCCACCGATCTCGACGCCACCCACTTCGGGGTGTGCGGACAGCCCCTGCCAGCCACCTTCGATCCAGGCGCGATAGGCGGGCTTGTAGCTATCCGGCGTGCGGACCACGCCGTTTTCCAACTGCGCCCCGGCGCGGTCCGCGGCCATGGCGTGCGGCGACAGCATCTCCCGCGCGAAGCGGTCGGCTTCGGTCACGATGGCGGCGATATCCTCGGCGCCCAGTGGCGCGCCGGCAGCGGCGGTGAGGCCAGGCAGGTCGATGATGCGGGTCAGGCCGAAGATGATGTCTTCGGCGGCGGTGGTGGCGAGCATGGCGGATCTGCCCCAGTTCAGGTTTCGGACGGTCTAGACTGGATGCGCGGGAAACTGGAGCGGGCGGGGGGAATCGAACCCCCGACATTCAGCTTGGGAAGCTGACGTTCTACCTCTGAACTACGCCCGCAACAGCTCAATCTATAGCGGCCCGCCCGCCACCTTGCCAGCCCCGCCGCCCCGGCCGACCATCCCGCGGAAATCAAGGCAGGAGGGCGGCATGCTGCAAGCGGGCATCATCGGGATGGGCTGGTGGGGGCAGATGCTCCTCAAGGCCGGGGCGGCCAGCGGTGGGCTGCGCTTCGTCCACGGCGTGTCCCTGAACGAGGAGGCGGGGCGCCCCATCGCCGAACGGCACGGCATCCGCTTCTCCGGCCGCGTCGAGGATATGTTCCAGGACAGCGCCGTGCAGGCGGTGGTGATCGCCACGCCGCACAGCACCCACCTGCCGCTGATCCGCCAAGTGGCGGCGGCAGGCTATCCCGTCTTCTGCGAAAAGCCGCTGACCCTGACGCGGGCGGAGGCAGTGGCGGCGGTAGAGGCCTGCCAGGCGGCGGGGGTCCCGCTCGCGGTCGGGCATAACCGCCGCTTCCTGCCGACCATCCAGGCGATGAAGCGGATCATCGCCGAAGGCCGGCTCGGCCGGCTGCTGCATATCGAAGGGCATTCGAGCAACCTCAACTCCTCGCAGAACTTCGCCGCCTGGCGGGCGGATCCGCGGGAAAGCCCGGCCGGCGGCATGACCGGCACGGGGGTGCATGTGATCGATGCCTTCACCAACCTCGCCGGGCCGGCGAAGCGGGTGACGACGCAGCTGGTGGTGCAGAAGACAGCGCCGGATGCGCGCGACGCCATCACGGTGATGCTGGAATTCGCCAATGGGATGTCCGGCACCTTCTCGGCGGTGCGTGCCTCCCCTCGCTACGGGCGGGTGCATGTCTTCGGCGACAAGGCCAATCTGGAGACGACCGATGATACCGAGATCGTGCTGCGCGAGGACGGCAAGCCGCCCGAAGTGATCCGCTTTGCCGAAGTGGACACGCTGCGGGCGGAACTGGAGGCCTTCGCCGCCGCCATCGCGGGCACCGCGCCCTATCCGGTGCCCTATGCCGAGATGATCGCCAATGTCGCGACCTTCGAGGCGGTGGTGAAATCCGTGGCAGCCGGTGGCGCGCCTACGGCGGTAGAGGGCTGATCCCAGCGGCACGCGGCTTTGCCGCGCAGCCCAGGACGCCGGAGTGTCCGCCCGGCGATTGAAGGCCAAAAAGCCCATACCAGCGGTCGAGCCTGTCGACCGCTGGTAGAATGCCGCCGCTTCAGGCCGGCGGCATGGTATAAGCGTACGCCTCGTGCCCGGCCTCGAAATTCATGTTGTTGATGGCGGGGTTGCGGTTCACCAGCTTGCGCATGAACAGCGGGTGGGTCATCGACCGGATCTCGTGCTCCACCTCGAACAGCACTTCCTCGCTGTCGGGGTCGATGACCTTGATGAAGCGGTACTGGTGCTGGCTGTCTTCCTGGCTGATCAGCCCGTGTTTGGCCAGCTTCGCGTGGGTGCCGCCGAAATCCTGTAGCGCCAGCTGGATGTGGTGGCCGTCGTATTTCGGCTGCTTGGCGTCGGTTTCCTTGAACGTCAGGTATTGGTCGCGGGCAACCAGCACATGCGCCACGCCCTTCACCATCTTCACGGGGCAGTTGACGAACTTCTTGTAGAACTTGGCGATGCCCGCCGGCGCGCCTGGCTTCACGTCGAACTCGACATAGGGGATGCCGAGCCGGACGCGCCCGAAGCGTTCGGCATCCGGCGCATGGACACGGAAGCGGTTGCCCCAGGGACAGGTGACGGCGACGTGGTCGTCATGTTCCTTGAAGCCGTACTTGGTGCCGTCCAGCCAGCGCCGGGCCGTCTGCAGCCGGTGCAGCAGCAGCTCGCGGTCCTCAATGATCAGCCCGACCGTGCCGCGCAGCACCTGCGCCTCGCCGGTCGGCAGATGGAACTGGCTGACGCCGACATTGGCCCACATGTTCTCGATGCCCGTCAGCAAATAGGGATCGCGGGCAAAGCCGAGCGCCGAGATGTAGAAGGCGGTGGCGTGCAGCGGGTTCGGCACGCGCAGGTTGACGTGCTGCAGCTCGACCGAATTGCCGAGATTCTCGGCCGAACGGGTCCAGGGGCAGGCGATCTTGGTCATGCCGTCCATGACGGTTCTCTCCCTTCGGCAATGGCGCGCCGGCGGGGCCGGACTACGCGAGCGAACGCGAGGCTCGCACGGTCCCGCCCGGCCGTCCAGCGACTGCCGTGCGGTGTGTCGGCGCAGGCGCCTCAGCCGCGGCGCGCGGACCGGGCCAGTTCGGCCAGCTCGCGATTGAAGCGTGGCGCATCCTCCCAGAAGGGGGCGTGGCCGATCCCGGCATAGACGGACAGCTTGGCATTCGGGACGATACCGGCGGTGAAGCGGGCCATCGAGACATCGACCGCCTTGTCCAGCTCCCCATGGGTAACGAGGACGGGGATATCCAGCGCCCGCAGCCGGGCATCGATATCCAGCGGCCGGCCCTGCAACGCCATGCGCACATGCCGTGGGACCATCATGTTGAAGGCGACCATCGTCTCGAAGTCAGAGGCGCTGGGTTGCAGTTCGAAGCATTCGCGTACGAAGGCGATGGTGGCGCGGATCGCCGTCGCGGGATCAGCGCTGAGCCCGGCGGCGGGGGTATTGAAGCGCCCGGCGCGGCCGAAGCGCTTCGGATCGGCGACCGAGGAGGTGGCGCCCACCCAGTTCATGGCGCCCAGCGCCGCATGGCCATGGGCGTTCAGGTAATCGCCCATGACGCGGCCACCATAGGACCAGCCGACCAGCACGGGTTTCACCAGGCCGGTCTGCTCGATCACCGCCTTGACCTCATCGGCCCAGACCTGACCGGGCTTGTAGTACTGATCACCCTCCGGCTTGCTGCTCATGCCATGGCCGCGGAGGTCATAGGCAACCATGCGGAAATCGCGGGCCAGTTCCGGATCGCGGGTCTGCCGGTCCCAGGACAGGGCAGCCTGCTGATAGCCATGGATCAGCAGGATCGCCTGGCCCTGGGGGTTGCCGTATTCATAGGCGGCGATGTCCAGCCCATCCGGGGTGCGGATCGTATGGCGACGATAGGGCAGGGCGGGCGCTGCTGCCGGGGCCTGGGCAAAGGCCGGATGGCCGCCGCCCTTCAGCATGGCCGCGCCGGCCAGTCCGGCCAACCCGGCGGCGATTACCCGACGACGATCCGGCATCTCTTCTGCTCCTCGCTATGCCGGGACCCTGCACGGGGCCGGCGCGGCCGTAAAGCCCGGGGCAGATGACAAATGGCCGGCGCCTGGCCCGCCTCGGCTCAGTCCGCGTATTGCCCGGCCGCCTGGATGATCGGTCGCCACTTGGCGATATCCGCCTGCCAGAAGGCACGATGCGCGGCCGGGGTCGCCTGCGCCGCGGGCACCGGCGCGGTGCCGAGTTCGGCGAAGCGGGCGATCAGCTTGGGATCGGCCAGCGCGGTTTGCAGCGCCTTGCTCAGCCGCGCCACGATCTCGGGCGGGGTGCCTTTCGGCGCATAAAGGCCGTGCCAGACCGTCACCTCAAAGCCCGGCAACCCGCCTTCCTTGGAGGTAGCGAGCTTCGGCAGCGCCGCCACCCGCTCCGGCGTCGTCACCGCGAAGGCTTTCACCGTCCCGCCATTGATCTGCTCGGTCGTATTGGTGGTCTGGTCGCACATCAGGTCGATGCGCCCGGCCAGCAATTCCTGCATTGCCGGACCGGTGCCGCGGAAGGGCACGGTGGTCATCGCCGTATCGACGGACTGCATCAGCAACAGGCCGCAAAGATGGCTGGCGGCGCCGATCCCGGCATTGCCGTAGTTCAGCTTGTCGGCGTCGCGCTTGATGACCGCCACTGCCTCGGCCAGCGTGTTGGCCGGGAAATCCTTGCGCGCGACCAGGGTCATCGGCACCTCGGTGACCAGGCCGATGGGCTCGAACCCGCCGACCGGGTCGTAGGCCAGCTTGCGATAGAGCGACGGCGTAGTCGCCATGCCGATATGGTGCAGCAGCAGGATGTAGCCATCGGGCTTCGCCTGGGCGACGCGCTGCGCGCCGAGCGTGCCACCGGCGCCGCCGACATTCTCGACCACGATGGTCTGGCCCAGGTCCCGGCCCATCGCTTCCGCGACGAGGCGGGAGACGGTATCTGTCGGCCCGCCGGCGGCGAAGGGCACAACCAGTGCGATGGGGCGGGTGGGGTAGCTCTCGGCGCCCAGGGGGCCGCCAAGGGCGAGCAGGGCGGGCAGCGCGAGCAGGGCGCGGCGAAGCGGCATCGGTATCATCTTTCGTCGGTGGACACAGCGCGTTGGGGGCGGCAGGCGCGCGCAGTACGGGCGGGGTGCAGCATAGTGGCGGCCGCGGCCAGCCGCCTTGTCCAGATCACGACCGAGTTAATGCAAGTCGGCGCGGGAGCGCCTCAGGCATCCATCTTCAGGGCGGCGATGAAGGCGCTCTGCGGAATCTCGACCTTGCCGAATTGCCGCATCCGCTTCTTGCCTTCCTTCTGCTTATCCAGAAGCTTGCGCTTGCGGCTGATATCGCCGCCGTAGCACTTGGCGGTGACGTCCTTCGAAAGCGCGCTGATCGTCTCCCGCGCGATGACGCGCCCGCCGATCGCCGCCTGGATCGGGATCTTGAAGAGCTGGCGGGGGATCAGTTCCTTCAGCCGCTCGCAGATGCTGCGGCCGCGCCGGTCGGCCTGGCCGCGATGCGCCATGAAGGACAAGGCATCCACCGGCTCGGCGTTCACCAGGATGCTGATCTTGACCAGATCACCCGCTTCGTAGCCATCGACCTGATAGTCGAAGCTGGCATAGCCGCGGCTGATCGATTTCAGGCGGTCGTAAAAGTCGAAGACCACTTCGTTCAACGGCAGCCGGTACATTGCCATGGCGCGGTTGCCGACATAGGTCAGCTCCACCTGCCGGCCCCGGCGTTCGTTGCAGAGCGTGAGGACGGGGCCGAGATAATCGTCCGGCACCATGATCGTCGCCTTGATCCAGGGTTCCTGGATTTCAGCGATCACGCTGGGGTCCGGCATGTCGGCGGGGTTGTGAAGCTCGATTTCCTCGCCATTGGTCTTCTTCAGCTTATAGACCACCGAGGGCGCGGTCGCGATCAGATCGAGGCCGAATTCCCGCGACAGCCGTTCCTGGACGATTTCCAAGTGCAGCAGGCCAAGAAAGCCGCAGCGATAGCCGAGCCCGAGGGCGGCCGAGGTCTCCGCCTCATAATGGAAGCTGGAATCGTTCAGCCGCAGCTTGCCGACGGAGTCGCGCAGCTTCTCGAAGTCATCGGCATCGACCGGATAGAGCCCGCACCACACCACGGGGACAGAGGGCTTGAAGCCCGGCAGCGCGCTGGCGGCGGGGGCGCGGTCGTCGGTGATGGTGTCGCCGACATTGGTATCTGAGACCATCTTGATGGCCGCGGTCATGTAGCCCATCTCGCCCGGCCCGAGGCTGTCGGCAGCGATCATCTTCGGGGTGAAGATGCCCACCTGCTCAATGGTATGGGCCGCGCCGTTCGACATCATGCGCACGCGCTGGCCCTTGCGGAGCTGCCCGTCCTTCACCCGCACCAGCACGACAACACCGAGGTAGCTGTCATACCAGCTATCGACCAGCAGCGCCTTCAGTGTCGCCTTGGCATCGCCCTGGGGCGGCGGCAGGCGAGTCACGATCGCCTCCAGCACCCCTTCGATGTTGAGGCCGGTCTTGGCGCTGATCTCGACCGCGTCGGAGGCATCGAGACCGATCACATCCTCGATCTGCTGCTTCACCCGGGCGGGTTCGGCGGCCGGCAGGTCGATCTTGTTCAGGATGGGCACGATCTCGTGATTGGCGTCGATCGCCTGGTAGACATTGGCCAGCGTCTGCGCCTCGACCCCCTGGGAGGCATCGACCACCAGCAGGCTGCCCTCGCAGGCCGCTAGGCTGCGGCTGACTTCATAGGCGAAGTCCACATGCCCCGGCGTGTCCATCAGGTTCAGCGTATAGGTCTCGCCGTCCTTGGCCTTATAAAGGATACGAACGGTCTGCGCCTTGATGGTGATGCCGCGCTCGCGCTCCAGCTCCATGTTGTCCAGCAGCTGTTCCTTCATCTCCCGCGCGGCGACGGTGCCGGTCGACTGGATCAGCCGGTCGGCGAGCGTCGATTTCCCATGATCGATATGGGCGATAATGGAGAAGTTGCGGATGTGGTCGAGGGGGGTGTCGGGCATCTGTGCGTCCGGCGGTTACTGACTGAGATAGGGCAAAGGGGCAGCAAGTCAAACCTTCATAGCGGCCTGTCTCCGCTCAACCCCTGGCGAGCAGCGCCCGGGCCAGCGCGTCGAACTCGGCGACCGTGAGCGTCTCCGCCCGCCGCTCCCCGGCGATGCCGACCGCGCCGAGCAGCCCCGGCGCATCGCCGAGCCCCTTCAGCGCCCCACGCAGCATCTTCCGGCGCTGCCCGAAGGCCGCCGCGGTCAGCCGCTCCATCGTCCGGAACAAGGCCGGCCCCGGATCGGCGGCGTGCGGGGTGAAGCCGACCACCGCGGAGAAGACCTTGGGCGGCGGGCTGAAGGCGCCGGGCGGCAGGCGCAGCAGCAATTCGCACCGGCAGCGCCATTGGGCGAGCACGGCCAGCCGCCCATAGGCCGAGGTGTCCGGCGCGGCGCAGATGCGTTCGGCGACCTCCTGCTGGAACATCAGGGTCATGCCTTCGAAGGCCGCCGCCTGTCGCAGCCAGCCCACCAGCAGGACCGACGCGATATTATAGGGCAGGTTGGCGATGATGCGGCGCGGCGCCGGCAGCAGCGCCACCGGGTCGATCGTCAGCGCATCGGCCTCGAGCACCCGCAGCCGGCCGGGATGGGCGTCGGCGAGTTCGGCCAGCGCGGCGACCGCGCGGCGATCCAGCTCGATGGCGGTGACGGCCGCCGCCGGGCCGGCGAGCAGCGCGCGCGTGAGCCCGCCCGGGCCCGGCCCCACCTCCAGCACCTGCTGCCCGCCGAGATCGCCCGCCAGCGTGGCAATCCGCGCGCAGAGCGCGGCATCGAGCAGGAAATGCTGACCAAGGGATTTGCGGGCATCGAGCCCATGGCGCGCGATCGTCTCGCGCAGGCTGGGCAGGCTGGGCGGGTTCTCGCTCAGTTGCGCATCTCGATCTGCGCCCGCCGCTTAAGATCCCGCTGCACCTGCCGCGAGGCCGCCTCCACGCGGTCGCGCAGCATTTGGTTGCGGATATCGTCCGGCGTCAGCTCGGCGAGGTTCTTCTGCTCCTTGGCGCATACCATCATCACCAACACCCCGTCTGGCGTCAGCACAGGCTGGGAGGCCTTGCCGGGCGGCAGGCTGGTGACCAGCGCCTTCAGCGGCGGTGGATTCAGCGTCTCCAGCCGAATCGGTCCGGGATCGGCCGGCCGGTCGGCCCCGGTCGTCTTCGCCGCCGCTTCGATATCGGCGCAGCTGCGGGCGCTGGTGGAAAGCCGCTGGGCCTTCTCGGCCTGCGCCCGTTGCTGCGGCGTCGGGTTGGTCGGGTCG
>CAITYE010000413.1 GCA_903896535.1 uncultured Paracraurococcus sp. | reverse complement strand
CCACGCTGGTCGCCGCCGGCCAGGCGGCGATCCGCCGCCAGCTCGATCGCCGCCGCGCCGCCCCCGCCTTGGCGCGGCTCTCCCCCGCCCCCGTCGCGGCGCGGCTGCGCGAGGAGCACCTCGCCCTCGCAGGCCTCGCCGCGCGACTGGAGGCGGTGTCCTACCAGGCCGTGCTGGCCCGTGGCTTCGCCCTGGTGCAGGACGCCGATGGCGCACCGCTACCCCGCGCGGCCGATATCGCCCCCGGCGCGCGCCTGCACCTGACCTTTGCCGATGGCCGGATCGGCGCCACCGCGGACGGAGGACGCGCCAGCCCGGCGCGCCGCCGCCCTGACCCAGACGACCAAGGAGCCTTGCTGTGAGCCTCTCCCTTCCCCGCCGTGCGGCGCTCGGACTGCCCTTCATCCTGCTCGGCCGCCGGGCAGCGGCGCAGGGTGCCTATAGCCAGGGGGCGCTGGTGATCGGCCGGGTCGCACCGGGCTCACGCCTCGCGCTGGATGGCAAGCCATTGCGGGTCGGGCCCGGCGGTGAATACGTCTTTGGCCTGGACCGCGACCACGGCCCTTCCGCAACGCTGACGGTGACGCCCCCCGGCGGCCGCGCGGCGTCGCAGCAGCAACATTTCGAAGTGCTGAAGCGGCAATGGAAGGTGCAGCGGATCGGCGGCCTGCCGCCGGGACAGGTCACGCCCGATGCGGCGGCGCTGGAACGTATCCAGCGGGAGCGGGCCAAGCTCGCCGCAGTGCGCGCCATCGACAGCCCGTTGCTTGGCTTCGCCCAGGGCTTCGTGCTGCCGACGCAGGGCCGGGTCAGTGGCGTCTTCGGCAGCCAGCGCATCCTGAACGGGGAACCGCGCATGCCGCATTACGGCTTTGACCTGGCCGTGCCCGTCGGCACGCCGCTGGGCGCGATCGGCGCCGGCCGGGTGACGCTGGCGGAGCATTTCTTCTTCTTCGGCAAGCTGGTGGTGGTCGATCACGGGCATGGCGTGAACTCGCTCTATGCCCATTGCAATGAGTTGCAATGCCGCGAGGGGCAGACGGTGCAGGCGGGGGAGCAGATCGCGCTGTCCGGCGCGACCGGCCGGGTGACCGGCCCGCACCTGCATTTCGGCCTGTCCTGGTTCACCACCTGGGTGGACCCGCAGGCGGCGCTGCCGCCGGTGGGCTGACCGCGCTACAGCGCCGCCGCCAGGGTGAAGCGCACCGCCAGCGGCTCCAGCGGGTGGAACACCCGGTCGGCGACGCCGCCCGCGGGCTCCCAGGGCAGGCGCGAGGTATAGTAGTACTCGATCTGGTTGGCCCGGCTGTTGAACAGGTTAAAGACGTCGAGTTGCGCCCGCATCCCGTTCTCGAAGCGATAGCCGAGCCGGGCATTGACCGTGGTGGTCGCCTGCGACGCCGGCGTGCCGCTTTCCGTCAGCGGCCGCGGCCCGAACAACCGGAGGCGTGAGACGGCGTACCAGCCGGGGCCACGATCCCAGACGACGCCACCAGCCAGCACCAGGCTCGGCGCGCCAGGGATGAAGTTGCCGGCGGGGTCGGACTGAATATAGCGCGCCCGCGTCGCCGCGACGTCAAGATCCAGCGAGAGCCCGGGCTTGACCAGCCAGCGATTGACCCATTCGACGCCGATCCGCCGGCTCGCCCGCGTCGCCTCGGTCGTGCCGCTATCCCCCTGGAAGATCAGTTCGGAGCCGAGGTCGAGGACAAAAACCGCCAACCGGCTCTCCAGCCCGTCCACCGCGCGGGTGAGGGCGCCGATCTCGGCGCCCTTCGAGCGGACGATGAGCGGCACGCGGCTGAGCGGCGTGAGCGGGTCGGTCGGGGCGGAGCGGATCACCGCGCCGCGTAGGTCATTGCTGTGAAAGCCGGTGCCGGCATTGAGGAAAAACTCGGTCGCCGCCCAAGGCCCGAGGACGAGGCCGCCCTTGGGGCTGGTGATCCAGCCATTGGCAACGCCGGAATTCACCCCGCCGAGGCTCTGCACGCGCCCACCCAGCCAATCCTCGCGCAGGCCCAGGGTCAGCCGCGCCTTTTCCGTCGGCCGCAGCGTCGTATCGGTGAAGGCGCCGAGGCTGCCCTCCCCCACCTGGTTCTGCAGCACGGTGGCACGGCCCTGCCGGGCGACGGTATTGAACAGGCCAAGCCGAATATCGTCATAGCGGCTCTGCAGACCGAAGCGCGTCTCCGCGGGCCGGCCGAAAGCGGTCCAGGGCAGGCTGTGGATCGCCTCCCCGCCCAGGATCCAGCGGCGATCGGTCTGGTGGAATTGGTCGCCGGTGTCGGGATCGTTCAGGAAATAGGTGAAGTTGTTCCAGAGATCGAGCGTCGCGCGGATGGCCCAGGCATTGACCCGCGTCACCCCCCAATCGCTGGTCGTGGCATAGCGACCGGAGAGGCTGGCGCGCTGTGAGCGACCGGCATCAGTCGGATCGATCGCGCCGAAGCGGTCGACCACGCCTTCGGCCAAAGCGCGGGCGGGAATCTGGTCGGTGGCGTGCCAGATGCCGCTATAGCCCATCGCCGTCAGGCTGAAGCCATCCCCCGGCGTGCCCTGGCTGAAGCGCAGCACGCCGTTGAACTTGCGGAGGTTGTCGCCAACCACCCAGGGGCCCTGGGAGGCCACCGCCTCCCCGGCCGCCAGCAGCGTGCCATTGCCGAGCGGGCGAGAGGCCGCCGCGAAGCCGCGGGCATAGCCGAACATCCCCCCGGTCACCGTGGCAAAGGGCGCGGCGAAGGCATCGACGATCGCCAGGCGCAGCGCGCCAGCATTGGCGAAGTCATGATCATCGGCGAAGTAGGGGCCCTTGCGGACATTCATCCCGGCCACGAGTTCGGGGATGACGAAGCCGATATCGGCATAGCCTTGGGCATGCGCATGGGTGCGCATGTTCACCGGCATGCCGTCCACCTGGATCGCCAGGTCGGTGCCGTGGTCGAGGTTGAAGCCGCGCAGGAAGTACTGGTTCGCCTTGCCCTCCCCGCTGTGCTGGGTGGCAACGAGGCCGGGCGCGGCCTCCAGCAGGTCGCCGTTGCGCTGCAGTGGCCGGGTCGCCAACTGGTCCGCGCCGATATCGAGTTCGCTGGCGGATTGGTCGACCTGCGGCGGGGCGCTGACGACGACAGGCGGCAGCTCCGCCTCCGTCTCCGGCCCCGCCGCCAGGGCGGGACCGGCAAGGACCAAGCAAGACAGCAGCGCGGCGCGCGGCCTGCGCGATGCGCCGGCCGGGCGCCGCATGCGTCAGCCGATCAGCGCATCGGCATG
>CAITYE010000412.1 GCA_903896535.1 uncultured Paracraurococcus sp. | reverse complement strand
GCCGATCCGCGCCGCCCGGCCTATGCCATCACCGGGTAGTGGGAACGGGGCGCGCTATGCCGATGGCGAGAGCATCAGGCCTGGCCAGCAATCTCTAGTAAGAGTGGCGCGGGCCGCCAGGCGTTCGCTTACAGGGCCTTGCCATGGCAATGCTTGAACTTCTTGCCGGACCCGCACGGGCAGGGGGCGTTGCGCGGGGTTGCCCCCCAGCTCGCCGGATTTGCCGGATCGATCGCCTCGGCCCGTCGCGGTGCGATCTGCTCTCGTGTCGCGGCGGCTCCGGCGGCGGCCAGTAGCTCGAGCTCGGCGTTTTCCGGCTCGGGGTGGCGCATATCCAGCACCCGCAGCGGCTCCGGATCGGGCAGGGGGGTGTCGGGTTGGAGTTCGATCCGCAGCAGCAGGCCGGTCACCCGCTCGCGCAGCTCGGCCAGCATGCTGTTGAACAGGGCGAAGGCCTCGGCCTTGTATTCGTTCAGCGGATCGCGCTGGCCATAGGCGCGCAGCCCGATGCCCTGGCGCAGGTGATCGAGGCTGAGCAGGTGTTCTTTCCAGCACTGGTCGAAGACCTGCAGCAGCAGGGACTTCTCGACCATGCGCATGAACTCGGGGCCGGTATTGGCGGTCTTGGCCGCATAGGTCTGATCGGCTGCGGCGGTAATCCGCTCACGCACCTGGACCTCGTCGATCCCCTCCTCGCGCGCCCAATCGGCGACCGGCAGGTCAAGGCCGAGGGTCTCCCGCACCCGGGTCGCGAGGCCGTCCAGGTCCCATTGCTCGGGATAGGCATTTTCCGGGATCGCCGCATCGACCATGCCGGTGATGGTCTCGTGGCGCATTTCGGCCACGGTCTCGGCGACATCGGCGGCTGCCATGAAGGCGCGGCGCTGGGCATAGACCTCACGCCGCTGGTCGTTCATGACGTCGTCGTATTTCAGCAGATTCTTGCGGGTGTCGAAGTTGCGCGCCTCGACCTTTTTCTGCGCCTTCTCCAGCGCCTTATTGATCCAGGGGTGGATAATCGCCTCGCCCGGCTTGAGGCCAAGCTTCTCCAGCATGCTGCCCATGCGGTCAGAGCCGAAGATCCGCATCAGGTCGTCTTCCAACGAGAGGAAGAAGCGGCTCGCGCCCGCGTCGCCCTGGCGGCCGGAGCGGCCGCGTAGCTGATTGTCGATGCGCCGGCTCTCATGCCGTTCGGTCCCGATGACGAATAGCCCGCCAGCGGCCTTCACCGTGGCCTGGTCGATTTCCAGTTGGGCCTTATGGCGGACCAGCGCGGCCTCATAGGCCGGGCCTTCCTCGACGCCGGTTTCCCGACGGGCCAGCGCCTCTGCATTGCCGCCCAGTTTGATGTCGGTCCCGCGGCCGGCCATGTTGGTGGCGATGGTCACCGCGCCCGGGTGTCCGGCCTGGGCGATGATCTCCGCCTCCTGCTCATGGTAGCGGGCGTTCAGGACGCTGTGCGGGACGCTCTGCTCTTTCAGCAGCTTGGAGATCAGTTCCGATTTCTCGATCGAAGTGGTGCCGACCAGGACGGGCTGGCCCCGCTTGCGCGCCTCATCGATCAGCTTGCTCACGGCTTCATATTTATCGGCAGCGGAGCGATAGACTTCGTCATCCCCATCGGCCCGCGCCACCGCCACGTTGGTGGGGATCTCCAGCACCTCAAGCTTGTAGATCTCGGCGAACTCGTCCGCCTCGGTCGAAGCGGTGCCGGTCATGCCGCCCAGCTTGGGGTAGAGACGGAAGTAGTTCTGGAAGGTGATGGAGGCGAGGGTCTGGTTTTCCGGCTGGACGGTGACGTGCTCCTTCGCCTCCAGCGCCTGGTGCAGCCCATCCGAATAGCGTCGGCCTTCCATCATGCGGCCGGTGAACTCGTCGATGATCACCACCTTGTCGTCCCGCGTGATGTAATCGACATCGCGGGTGAACAGCACATGCGCCCGCAACGACTGCTGGACATGGTGGACCAGCGTCACGTTATGGAAATCGTAGAGGTTGCCCTCCTCCAGCAGCCCCGCTTCGCGCAGCGCCGCCTCAACCCGCTCGGTGCCATGCTCGGTCAGGTTCGCGGTGCGCTGCTTTTCGTCCTTGTCGAAGGTCGTCTTGTCTTCGACCAGAATTTTCACCACCTCGTCGACGTGGCGATAGAGGTCGGAGCTGTCTTCGGACGGCCCGCTGATGATCAGCGGGGTGCGCGCCTCGTCGATCAGGATGCTGTCCACTTCGTCGACGATCGCAAAGTTGAAGTCCCGCTGGACCATTTCGTCCAACCGGTATTTCATGTTGTCGCGCAGGTAATCGAAGCCGAACTCGTTGTTGGTCCCGTAGGTCACGTCAGAGCCATAGGCGGCGCGCCGCTGTTCGTCGGACAGCCCATGGACGATCACGCCGGTGGTCAGCCCTAGGAAGCCGTAGACCCGGCCCATCCATTCGGAGTCGCGTCGGGCCAGATAGTCGTTCACCGTCACGACATGCACGCCGCGGCCCGCCAGGGCGTTCAGATAGACCGGTAGGGTGGCGACCAGGGTCTTGCCCTCGCCGGTTTTCATCTCCGCGATCTTGCCCTCGTGCAGCACCATGCCGCCGATCATCTGCACGTCGAAATGCCGCAGGCCCAGCACCCGCTTGGCTGCCTCGCGAACCGTCGCGAAGGCTTCTGGCAGCAGCGAATCGAGCTCTTCGCCCTTGGCGAGGCGTTCGCGGAACAGCGCGGTCTGGCCACGCAAGGCCTCGTCCGAAAGCGCCGCGATCCCGCCCTCAAGGGCGTTGATCTGCGGCACCTTGGCCTGCAGGCGCTTGAGCGCACGGTCATTGGCGGTGCCGAAAACGGCGCGGGCGAGGCGGGCGAACATGCGGCTGGGTCTACTCCGGCAGCGGCCCGGCGGCAAAGAGCGGCTGCGGGCCGGCGCCTGCGGACCGCACATAGGCAGCGCCGGGGGCAGGGTCAACGGCCTTGGCTTGTCGCTGCCGGCCGCTTCGGCCATTGTCCGGCCGCGATAAAGGAATGGTCGAGCCATGCGCTTCCCCCCGCTCACGCTGGTCTTGGCGCTGTCATTGCCGGTTTGCGCGCAGGCCTTGGCGCAGACCCAACCGGCGCCGGCCCCTGTGCCGGAGGAGGTGGTCGCCCGGGTGGATGGGCAGCCCCTGACCATCATGGACGTGCTGGCCACCGCCCAGGACGTCCTGCCGGCAGAAATCCGGCAAATGCCGCCGGGGTTGCTGCTGCAAGCCCTGCCACCCGAGGTGCGGCGGCAGTTGATCGAACGGACGATCACCGATCGCGCCCTCTCCAACGCGGCCCGGCAGTCGGGCCTGGATAAAGACCCCGCGATCGGCCGCCACATGCAGCGCGCCGCTGACCAGGAATTGCAACAGAGCTTTCTGTCGCGCGAGGTCGCCGGGAAAGTCTCCGAGGCCGCGCTACGCGAGCGGTACGATGCGATGCGCCGGCAGGGTGAGGAGGAAGTCCACGCCCGTCATATCCTTGTGAAAACCGAAGCGGAGGCGAAGCACGTCATCGCCGAATTGCACAAGGGCGGCGATTTCGCAGCCCTGGCCCGGTCCCATTCGACCGATCCCGGGGGCAAGGATGGCGGTGATCTCGGCTTCTTCAAGCAGGCCGATATGGTGCCTGAATTCGCCACGGCGGCCTTCGCCCTCAAGCCGGGCGAGACCAGCCGGGAGCCGGTGAAATCGCCGTTCGGCTGGCATGTCATCCGGGTTGTGGCCCGCCGCGCCGCGCCGGTGCCGAGCTTCGAGGAGGCGATGCCGCAGCTTCGCCAGCAGGCGATCGAGGCCGAGGTTGATGCCCTGGTCCAGCGCGTCCGCGCCGCCGCCAAGGTCGAAATCATCGAACCAGCCGCCCCCGCCGGCCTGCTGAACAACGCGTCCCCGCCGCCCGCCCCACCTGCCACCCGTCGCTGATCTGACGCAAACGAGGACATGCCCATGGCCAGTTCCGGACTGCCCGTCTCCCCGCTCGCCCTGCCGCTGCCGGAGGCGCCGCCGATCGCCGGCGTCAGCCTCGGCGTGATCGAGGCGGGGATTCGCTATAAAGGTCGCGCCGATCTGACGATGATGACGTTCCCGGCGGGCACCACTGTCGCCGGGGTGTTCACCCGCAACAAATGCCCCGGCGCGCCG
>CAITYE010000411.1 GCA_903896535.1 uncultured Paracraurococcus sp. | reverse complement strand
CGGCGGCGCCCGAAGCCGAGGCCGAGCAGCCCCGCGCCGAGCAGCGCCAGAGAGGTGGGCTCGGGGACCGAGACCAGGGCGGCAGTCCAGCTTGCCCCGATCTGGTTATCGCTGACGTTGTTGACGTTCAAACCCGCGTCGAATGCGCCGAGATAAGCGATGCCGTTGCGTCCGTTATTAAACCAATAACCGGTGCTCACGGTCGACCAGGATGCGGCGACCGAACCTTGGTTATATTTTCGGGACCAACGGCCCGCCCCGGTGACCGCCCCGGTGGCATCGGTTGCGAAAGCGCCAGGCACATCATCCGGTGCGGCGGTGCTCAGGAATGACCACCCGCTTGCACCCGTGACGGCGTAGGAGACGAAATCGCTGCTCGACCAGGTCTGCGAGAGGGTGGAGGTTCCGCCATTGTCGACAACGAAGGACACCGTCACGGCCTCCCCGACCGTGCCCGGCCAGCCGCCATAGGTGTCGGGATTGAGCGTGGTGTTCCAGGTCAGCGATACCGGCGCCGCCTCCGCCGCGCCCGCGCCACAGGCCAGCATCGCGCCGAGGAGCAGTGCCTTGGCTGGGTTCATTCGCATCGCATCATCTCCAAAATACATTCCGTGACCGAGGGTATCGATCCATACCGAAGACCATTAGTCTTCATGGTAAGGTACGCGTAATAGCCACCTTCGGTCAAAACAACAAATCGTGATTGCGGCACCGTAGGGGGCAGGCCGGTGGTGGAAGGCCTGGACCTGTGGCCGGGTCTATGCTAGGAAAAAAACTCGCTCATTGACAGCCGCATCCGTCCCCTTCCCCGCCTTCTGAAAGCCTGCGCGGGTCCAGTTGCTATTCGGCATCGACCGGAACACGGATCTATTGGGCTTGAATGAAAATCAGCGGAAATCAGGCGAATTGAGACATTCAAACTCCGCGAATGCCAGCACTCAAGCCAAAAAATTTCATCCGCTGGAATCCGGCGAATGCCCTCAAACCGCTCAAATCTTCAATTCTCGGGCGTCGTTGCCATGTCCGGTGCAATGCCGGGATGGCGTCCGAAGCGCTCAGCCCGCCGCTAGAGCATGCTGCGCTCACATCCGATCACACAGCCCGCTCTAGCATGTGTTGGATCGCGCGATTCAGCGCCTTCGGCGATTCCGCCGCAACGCATCGCGCTCTAGCGCAGCTGATCTCCGGTCTGATGGATCACTGCGTGATCCGTCAGGCCGGCGGCTGATCTAGCGCCCGCCGTGCCACCGCCGCCAGCCAGCCGCTGGCCACCGGCAGGATGGCGTCATTGAAGTCGTAGCGGGGGTTGTGCAGCTCGCACCCGCCCTCACCCGGGCCATTGCCAATCCAGACGAAGGCGCCCGGGGCTTCCCGCAGGAAGAAGCTGAAATCCTCCCCGGTCATGGCCGGCGCCAGGTCGCGGCGCAGCTTGGTCACCTGCCCCGCGGCGGTCGCGGCCAGCTCGCGCTCCGCCGGGTGGTTGGCGGTGACCGGCACGCTGATCCGGAAGGTCACCGCATCGATCAGGCCATAGGTCGCGGCGATGCCGGCGGCGATGCGGCGCATCCCCTGCTCAATCGCCTCCCCCGTCGCATCGGAAAGCCAGCGCGCCGTGCCCTTCAGCACCGCGCGGTCGGCGATCTGGTTGTTCGCGGAACCGGCCTCGGCGATGGTCACGCTGACCACCGCGGCCTGCAGCGGGTCGATATTCCGCGCCACCAGCGTTTGCAGCGCGACGATGCCATGGCCGATGCCCAGCATCGGGTCGCGGGTCAGATGCGGCAGCGCGGCGTGCCCGGCATGGCCTTGGAAGGCAATCTCGAAGCGCGCGCCAGCGGCCATCACGGCGCTGTCATGCACGGCGATGGTGCCAGCTTCCAGCCCCGGCCAGTTATGCCAGCCGAAGATCCGGTCCATGGGAAAGCGCTGGAACAGCCCATCGGCCACCATGGACCGGGCGCCGCCGCCGCCTTCCTCGGCAGGCTGGAACACCAGCTGCACCGTGCCGCGCCAGCTTGGGTCGTCCAGCAGCAGCCGCGCCGCGCCCAGCAGCGCCGTGGTATGCCCGTCATGCCCGCAGGCATGCATCACCCCGGGGTTTTTGGACCGATGCGGCAGGTCCTCGTTTTCTTCCTGGATGGGCAGCGCGTCCATATCGGCCCGCAGCCCGACGGCGCGGTTGCCCCCGGCGCGGCGGATGGTGCCGACCACCCCATGCCCGCCGATCTGCTCGGCCACCTCCACGCCCATCTCCCGCAGCCGGGCGGCGACGAAGGCCGCCGTCGCCTCCTCATGCAAGGTCAGGCCGGGATTGGCGTGCAGATGCCGGCGCCAGCCGGCGAGGGTTTGGGCAAGCGCGTGATCCATGTGATACTCCTACCCTGATGCGGCACGGGCCGCAAAGCCCGGCGATCGCGGGGCGCCACCCCGCAGACATGGCCACGCAGGAACCGTGCCGATCCCGCTTGTCCGCTGCCTGTCGCTATTGCTGCTGCTGCTGTCGATGGGCCTGCCAGGCGCCGCCGCTGCCGCACCGCCGGCGCGAGAGCCCGGGACCTTGCTCTATCAGGTGGAGTTGGTGCCCAGCGGCGATGCCGCGCTCGATGCCGCACTCCGCACGCTCTCTCAACTGGTGGCGCTGCGGGTGAAGGCACCGACCAGCGGCTTCGGTCTGCTGGGCCGCGCCGCGGGCGATACGCGGCGCCTGCCGGTGGCGCTGCGCTCAGAAGGCTATTACGGCGGCACCGCCCGGATCGAGATCGAGGGCCTGGAACTGGCCGACCCCGCGCTGCCGGCGCGGCTTGAGGCGGCGGAGCGTTCGCCGAGCCCGGTCACGGTGAAGATCGTGCCGACCCCCGGGCCGCAATACCGCATCGCGCAGCTCGACCTGGTGCCGGTGAACCCAGCGGACCAACCGGCGCTGGAACAGGCCGCCGCCACCCCCTTCGGCCTGGCGCCTGGCGATCCGGCCCGCGCCGCCGCGGTGCTGGCGGCGGAAGCCACGCTGCGCCGGCGGCTGCTGGCCACCGGGCACCCCTTCGCCGCCATCACCGGGCGGGAGGTGGTGGTGGATTTCGACCATCAGAGCATGGCGATCCTCTGGCGCATCGCCGCCGGCCCCGCCGCCGTCTTCGCCGCACCCCAGGTGGGCGGCACGGAGACGGTCGGCACCGCCTTCCTGGAACGCCGCGCCAGCGGCTTGGCCGGCCAACCCTTCAGCCCGGAGCGGCTGGAACAGGCCCGGCGCGACCTGATGAGCCTCGGCGCCTTCGCCAATGTGCGGGCGGAACCCGGCGCGGCGCTGGATGCCGAGGGCCGGCTGCCGGTGCGCTTTGTCGTCACTGACCGCCCGCGCCACGCGGTGGGCGTGAACCTGGCTTATGAGACGAATTACGGCCCCTCGATCCGCGTCTTCTGGGAAGACCGCAACGTCTTCGGCAATGCCGAGCGCCTGCGGCTGGAGGCTGAGATCTCCCGCCTGCTGGTCAATGGTGGGATCAATCAGGCGACCTATCGGATCGGCGGCAATTTCCGCGACCCCGATCCGCTCGGCGGGCGGCTCGGCCCGGAATGGCGCACCGTCTCCTCGGCCTATGCGGTGCGGGAGTTGCTGAAAGCCTATGACCGGCAGGCAATCACCCTGCTGCCGCTGCTGGAACGCCGGTTTTCGGAGCGTTTCAGCATGACCGCCGGGCCGCTGATCGATTTCGGGCTGACCGGCGCGCCGGGCTCGGTGCAATCAACCTGGCAGACCTATGAAATCATCGGCCTGCAGGTCGGCGGCAAGCTGGATACCACGGATAGCCTGCTGGACCCGGGGCGCGGCTATCGGCTGCTGGGCAGCCTGATGCCGGCCTATAGCCTGCGGGATGCGACGCCCTTCGCGCCGCTGAAGGTGACCGGCACGACCTATTGGGATGTGCTGGGGGAAAAGCGCGGCATCCTTGCCTTGCGCGGCTCGCTGGGGGCGCTGCCTGGCAACGAGCTGGATAATGTGCCGCGGCATATGCGCTTTTATGCCGGCGGTGGCGGGTCGGTGCGCGGCTATGGCTACCAGACCATCGGCCCGCGCGACGCGCAGGGGCAGATCAGCGGGGGCGCCTCGCTGCTGGAAGCCAGCGCGGAATGGCGCCAGCGGCTCTGGGGCGATTTCGGGATGGTCGCCTTCCTGGATAGCGGCGCGGTCGGCAGCCGGGCCATGCCCGGCGGTGGCGATTGGCGCGCCGGGGCGGGGTTGGGCGTACGCTATTACACCAGCATCGGGCCGGTGCGCGCCGATTTCGCCATCCCGCTGATCTCGCAGACCGGCCAGCAGGGCTATGGGCTGTATGTCGGCGTGGGGCAGGCCTTTTGATGCGCCTGGCGCGCCGCCTGCTGACCGGGATTGCCGTGCTGGTCGCGGTGCTGGCCGCGCTGCTGGGGGTCCTGCGGACAGAGGCCGGCGGCGGGCTGGTGGCGCGGCTGGCGATGCAGGCGGTGCCAGGGCTGCGGCTCGAAGGCTTGCGGCTCAACCTGCCCTGGGGTCTCGCTGTGGCGCGGCTGGAATTGGCCGATGCCGAGGGCGTCTGGCTGACGCTGGAAGACGCCGTGCTGGCCCTGGCGCCGGGCGAGCTGCTGCGGGGTGAGGCGCGCATCACCGACCTCGTGGCCGCACGGCTGGCCATTGCGCGGGCACCGGAGGCGGGGGCGGCGGCAGCGGCGGAGACACCGCCCACGCACGTGCTGCCCGCCCTGCCCAGCCTGCCGCTGGTGGTGACGCTGGAGCGGCTGGCGATCGCCCGGCTGGAGCTCGGCGCGTCGCTGCTCGGCCAGCCATTGGTCCTTGCGGCCGATGGCGCGGCGCGGCTGGCGACGGGCCAGGCGACGGCGCGCCTGGCGCTGGACCGCCTGAACGGCCTCGGCACGCTGCGGCTGGAAGCGGCGCTCAACCCGGCCGAAGACCGGCTGAGTGCCAAGCTGACGCTGCGCGAGGCGGGGGATGGGCTGATCCCCGCCTTGGCCGGACGGCGCGGCGATCCCTTCGCGCTCGACCTCACGCTGGATGGCCCGGCCGGCGATGCCGCGCTGCGGCTGGAAGCGCGGCTGGGTGAGCGGATCAGCGCCAGCGTGCAAGGCCGCGTCGCGGCGACGCCAGCCGGGGCCTATGCCGCCCAACTGACCGGCGAGGCCCGGCCCGGCCCGCTGGTGCCGCTGGGCCTGGAGGATGCCGCGAGCCCGGTCCGCCTCACGCTCGACGCCGCGGTGGATCCCGAAGGTCGGCTGAGCCTCCGCGAGCTGCGGCTGGCGGCGCCGCTCGGTGTGGTGGCGGCGACCGGCAGCCTCGATCTCCGGCAGGAGGCGCTCGATCTCGTGCTGGATGCGAAGCTGGGTGACGGCGCACCCCTGGTGTCACTGCTGCCGCCCGGCCTTGGCTGGGAGGGGCTGGCGGCGAAGGCGCGGGTCGGCGGCACGCTGGCGGCGCCGAGCCTGGAGGCGGAGCTGCGCCCGGTCGGGCTGCGGACCGGCCAGCGGCAGCTTGACGCGGCGCTGGGACCTGCACCGGTCCTGACGGCGCGCGGCCGGCTGCCCGGGCCGGAGGTGACCGCGACCCTGACCGGCACTGCCGCGACGGCACAGCTTGAAGGGCTGTTGGGGGAGCCGATGAACGCCCGCCTGCGGATCACGCTGCCGCGCGTCGCGGCGCTGGAGGCCGGCGCGGCGGGGGCGCTG
>CAITYE010000410.1 GCA_903896535.1 uncultured Paracraurococcus sp. | reverse complement strand
GCCTATTTCACGATCGAGGCGACGACGCCGGCGCCGACGGTGCGGCCGCCTTCGCGGATGGCGAAGCGCAGCCCCTGGTCCATGGCGATCGGTGCGATCAGCTCAACATCCATCGTGATGTTGTCGCCCGGCATCACCATCTCCACGCCTTCCGGCAGCTTCACAATCCCGGTCACATCCGTGGTCCGGAAATAAAACTGCGGCCGGTAGTTGGTGAAGAACGGCGTGTGCCGACCGCCCTCCTCCTTCGTCAGAATATAGGCCTCAGCCTTGAAGTTGGTGTGCGGCGTGATCGAGCCAGGCGCCGCAAGCACCTGACCACGCTCCACATCCTCACGCTTCGTGCCGCGCAGCAGCGCACCGATGTTGTCGCCCGCCTGCCCGCTGTCCAACAGCTTGCGGAACATCTCAACGCCGGTGACCGTCGTCTTCACGGTATCCTTCAGGCCGACGATCTCAACTTCCTCGCCAACCTTCACAACGCCACGCTCAACGCGCCCCGTCACCACCGTGCCGCGACCGGAAATCGAAAACACATCCTCAATCGGCATCAGGAAGGGACGATCAACCGGACGCTCAGGCTGCGGAATATAATCATCCACCGCCTTCATCAGCGCCAAGATCGCTTCCTTGCCAATCTCCGGCTGCTTGTCTTCCAGCGCACAAACCGCCGAACCCTTGATGATCGGAATATCGTCCCCAGGAAACTGATACGACGAAAGCAGCTCGCGCACTTCCATCTCAACCAGCTCAACCAGGTCCGGATCCGCCAGATCCATCTTGTTCAAGAACACCACCAGCGCCGGAACGCCAACCTGACGCGCCAACAAAATATGCTCGCGCGTCTGCGGCATCGGGCCGTCCGCTGCCGAAACCACCAGGATCGCGCCATCCATCTGCGCCGCACCCGTGATCATGTTCTTCACATAATCCGCGTGACCAGGGCAATCCACATGCGCGTAGTGCCGAGCCGCCGTCTCATACTCGACATGCGCCGTCGAAATCGTAATCCCGCGCGCACGCTCCTCAGGCGCCTTGTCAATCTGGTCGTACGCCGTAAACGTCGCACCACCCGACTCCGCCAAAATCTTGGTAATCGCCGCCGTCAACGACGTCTTGCCATGATCAACATGGCCAATCGTCCCGATGTTGCAGTGCGGCTTGTTCCGCTCAAACTTCGCCTTCGCCATCGTCAGGGTCCTTTGATCCGGTTACCAGCGGTAGTGGCTGAAGGCTTTGTTCGCCTCCGCCATCCGGTGCGTGTCTTCGCGCTTCTTAACGGCCGTGCCGCGGTTATTCGCCGCATCCATCAGCTCGCCCGAAAGCCGCTCTTCCATTGTATTCTCGCCGCGCTTCCGCGCGGCCTCAATCAGCCAGCGAATGGCCAAAGCCTGACGACGCTCCGGCCGCACCTCGACCGGGACCTGATAGGTCGCACCACCAACGCGGCGGCTACGCACCTCGACCGCAGGCTTCACGTTATCCATGGCGTCATGAAACATCCGTAGCGGGTCGCCATTGGCGCCAACACGCTTCTGAAGTGTATCCATGGCTGCATAGACAATACGCTCGGCGGTGCTTTTCTTACCGTCGTACATGAGGACATTCATGAAACGGCTGAGCACAAGATCGCCGAACTTGGGGTCCGGCAGGACTTCGCGCTTTTCTGCGCTGTGACGGCGGGACATCCGACCCTCTCCTTACTTCGGCCGCTTCGCGCCGTAGAGCGACCGGCGCTGCCGGCGCTTGGCGATGCCCTGGGTGTCCAGCACACCGCGCAAAATGTGGTAGCGCACGCCCGGCAAATCCTTCACGCGACCGCCGCGGATGAGCACAACTGAGTGCTCCTGCAGGTTGTGGCCCTCGCCGGGGATATAGCTCACCACCTCATAGCCATTGGTTAGCCGCACCTTGGCGACTTTCCGCAACGCAGAGTTCGGCTTCTTCGGCGTCGTCGTATAGACACGCGTACAAACGCCACGCTTCTGCGGGCAGCTTTGCAGCGCCGGCACTTTGTTCCGCTTGGCGTTCGGCTCGCGCCCCTGGGCGATGAGCTGGTTGATCGTCGGCATGACGCCCCTTCGCATTCCTTCACCAAAGCCCACACAACAAAAGCCCGACGACCCGCAGAGAAGCGTTACGCTTCCCCCCGCAGGCGCCCTGACCCGCCTCCGACCTGAGCACCCCGGTAAAACGGGCGGCTGTGCCGGACGCGCAGCGTTGTGGACCAATCCCCGCCCTGACCGCCGTCTTAACGACAGTAGCGCGAGGTCGGACTTAATACGCGCACCGCTTTCCAGAGTCAACTGGTTTGCGGCACATGAATGGCGGGCTTTTCACAGGCCCGGCATTCAGAACCATGGAACCGCCGAAAGTTATTCGGCAGCCTGCCGATCCGTCGGCTCCGGCAGCGCCGGGGCGGCCGGCAGGCGGGTTTTGTCGCGCTGGCTGGCCAGGGCCCGCAGACGGTTCATCACCGAGCCCGTGCCCGCCGGGATCAACCGCCCGACGATGACGTTCTCCTTCAGGCCGGCGAGCACGTCGACCTTGCCGGCAGTGGCCGCTTCAGTCAGCACACGGGTCGTCTCCTGGAAGGAGGCCGCCGAGATGAAGCTGGTGGTCTGCAGCGAGGCCTTGGTAATGCCCTGCAGCACAGGCTCGGCCCGTGCTGGGCGTTCCTTGGCTTCGATCCGTCTCTCGTTCTCGATCTCGAACTCGATACGATCCACCTGCTCCCCGATCAGGTAGGTGGTATCGCCGGGCTCAACGATCTCCACCTTCTGGAGCATTTGGCGAACGATCACCTCGATGTGCTTGTCGTTGATCTTGACGCCCTGCAAGCGATAGACGTCTTGGATCTCGTTCACCAGGTAGTTCGCCAGCGCCTCGACGCCCAGGACGCGCAGGATGTCATGCGGCACCCGCGGGCCGTCGACCAGCGGATCGCCCGCCTTGACGTAGTCACCCTCCTGGACCGAGACGTGCTTGCCCTTCGGGACCAAGTATTCCCGCGGCACCGGTGGCTCATCGCCGATCTGGTCGGGCACCACGAGGATGCGGCGCTTGGCCTTGTAGTCCTTGCCGAACTCAACCCGTCCGTCGATGTCCGAAATGATGGCATGGTCCTTCGGACGACGAGCCTCGAACAGTTCCGCGACGCGCGGCAGGCCGCCCGTGATATCGCGCGTCTTCGAGCTTTCGCGCGGCAAGCGCGCGAGCACGTCACCACCCTTCACCGCGCCGCCATTCTCGATGTTCAAGACGGCACCAAGCTGCATGAAGTACTGGATGGTCTGGCCATCCGCCGCCTTCAGCAGCAAGCGTGGCCGCAGGTTGGCGTTGCGAACCTTATCGGTCGTCTCGCTCACCACCTTGGCCGAGAGGCCGGTTACGCTGTCCGTCACCTCGTTGAGGGTGACGCTCTCGATCAAGTCGGCGAACTCGATGTTGCCGTCCCGCTCGGTGAGGATCGGCAGGGTGAAGGGGTCCCACTCCGCCAGTTTCTGGCCACGGACCACCGAAGCGCCCTCATCCGTCAGCAGCCGCGCACCGTACGGAACGCGGTAGCGAGCGCGCTCGCGGCCTTGCGCGTCGGCCAGGATCAGCTCGCAGTTGCGGCTCATCACGATCGGCGCGCCGGCGCTGTTCACCACGACGGCGCGGTTGATGAGCTTCACGCTGCCGTCGGACGTCGCCTCGACAGCGGATTGCTCCGCGCCGCGCTGCGCCGCGCCACCGATATGAAAGGTCCGCATCGTCAGCTGCGTTCCCGGCTCACCGATCGACTGCGCGGCGATCACACCGACCGCCTCGCCGACATTGACCGAGGTCCCACGTGCGAGGTCGCGCCCGTAGCAGAAGCCGCAAACACCAGTGCGTGCGTCGCAGGTCAGGACGGAGCGGATATAGACCTCCTCCACCCCAGCCTGCTCGATACGTTCGGCATCCGGCTCCTCGATCAGCCGATCGCGCGGCATGAGCACTTCTCCGGTCGCCGGATCAGCGATCTCACGCTGTGCCGTACGGCCAAGAATGCGCTCGGCCAGCGAGGAAATCACCTCACCGCCATCCATCACCGCACGCACGGTGATGCCACGCTCGGTGCCGCAATCAATATCGACGATGATGCAGTCCTGCGCCACGTCTACCAGGCGGCGCGTCAGATAGCCGGAGTTCGCCGTCTTCAGTGCGGTATCCGCCAACCCCTTGCGGGCGCCGTGCGTCGAGTTGAAGTACTCAAGAACGGTGAGGCCTTCCTTGAAGCAGTTGATGATCGGCTGTTCGATGATTTCGCCCGACGGCTTGGCCATCAGGCCACGCATGCCGGCCAGCTGGCGCATCTGCGCCGGCGACCCACGGGCGCCGGAATGCGACATCATCCAGACCGAGTTGGTCTGCTTGCCGGGCTCCTGCCGCGAGATTTCCTTCATCATCGCCTGCGCCACTTCTTCGGTGCAGCGCGACCAGGCGTCGACGACCTTGTTATAACGCTCACCGGCGGTGATCAGGCCATCGAGATATTGCTGCTCGAACTCCTTCACCTCATCCTTGGTCTTGCCGATCATCTCCGGCTTGCTGTCGGGGATCAGCATGTCGTCCTTGCCGAACGAAATGCCGGCCCGCGCCGCCTGGCGGAAGCCGAGGCCCATCAGCCGATCGGCGAAGATCACGCTCTCCTTCTGGCCGCAATGGCGGTAGACAGTGTCGATGACGTCGGAAATCGTCTTCTTGATCAGCTGGCGGTTGACCAGGCTGTAGGGCGTCCGGGGATCGAGCGGCAGCAGCGTCCCCATCATCATGCGACCAGCGGTCGTGAGCACAGTCTGGTGAGTCACCGTGTCGCCGATTTCCCGCGGCGCGGGCACGCTGGCGTGGACCGCCTCATGCAAGGTGATCGCGCCGGCGGCCAAGGCCTGCTCCACCTCGCCAAGGCCACGGAAGATATGCGGTCGGAAGTCGAGCGCGCTGCGTTCGGCCTCGGTCATCCCCTTGCCGCCCTTGGCGGTAGCGGAGGTGATCAAGCCTTTCACTTCTTCGACCCGGACCTGCGCTGCGCGGAATTCCGGCGTCTCCAGGCTGAGGTAGTAAAGGCCGAGGACGATGTCCTGGCTCGGTACGATGATCGGCTTGCCGTTCGCCGGGCTGAGGATGTTGTTGGTCGACATCATCAGCACCCGCGCCTCCAGCTGGGCTTCCAGCGAGAGGGGAACGTGGACCGCCATCTGGTCGCCGTCGAAATCGGCGTTGAAGGCCGTGCAAACCAGCGGGTGCAGCTGGATCGCCTTGCCTTCAACCAGAATCGGCTCGAAGGCCTGGATACCCAAGCGGTGCAGCGTCGGCGCCCGGTTCAGCATCACCGGATGTTCCCGGATCACCTCCTCGAGGATGTCCCAAACCTCCGGCCGCTCCTTCTCGACCATCCGCTTCGCAGCCTTGATGGTCGTGGCGTGGCCGTACTTCTCAAGCTTCGAGTAAATGAAGGGCTTGAACAGCTCAAGCGCCATCTTTTTCGGCAGGCCGCACTGGTGCAACCTCAGCTCGGGCCCGACCACGATGACCGACCGGCCGGAGTAATCGACGCGCTTGCCGAGCAGGTTCTGCCGGAAGCGGCCCTGCTTGCCCTTCAGCATGTCGGAGAGCGACTTCAGCGGGCGCTTATTGGCGCCGGTGATCGCCCGGCCGCGGCGGCCGTTATCGAACAACGCATCGACCGCTTCCTGCAGCATGCGCTTTTCATTGCGGACGATGATGTCCGGTGCGCGCAGCTCGATCAGCCGCTTCAGCCGGTTGTTCCGGTTGATGACCCGGCGATAGAGATCGTTGAGGTCCGATGTGGCGAAGCGGCCACCATCCAGCGGCACCAGCGGGCGCAGTTCGGGCGGGATGACCGGGATGACCGAAAGAACCATCCATTCCGGGCGCGCGCCGCTCTCGTGGAAGGCCTCGATCAGCTTCAGGCGCTTCACCAGCTTCTTGCGCTTCGCCTCGGAGGTCGTCTCCTTCAGCTCGGCGCGCAGCCGCTCGCCTTCCTTGCCACATTCGATGCCGAGCAGCATCTGCTTCACCGCCTCGGCACCAATGCCGATGGTGAAGGCATCGTCGCCGAACTCGTCAAGCTTTTGCTGATACTGGTCCTCGGTCAGCAGCTGGTGCAGCTTCAGATCCGTCAGGCCCGGCTCCAGCACCACATACGACTCGAAATAGAGGACCTTCTCGAGCTCCTTGAGCGACATGTCGACCATCAGGCCAACCCGGCTCGGCAACGACTTCATGAACCAGATATGCGCGACCGGCGAGGCAAGCTCGATATGGCCCATGCGCTCCCGGCGCACCTTGGCCAGCGTCACCTCGACGCCGCACTTCTCGCAGATGATCCCGCGGAACTTCATCCGCTTGTACTTGCCGCACAGGCACTCGTAGTCCTTGATCGGCCCGAAGATGCGGGCGCAGAACAGGCCATCCCGCTCCGGCTTGAAGGTGCGGTAGTTGATCGTCTCGGGCTTCTTGATCTCGCCATAGGACCAGGAGCGGATCTGCTCCGGCGAGGCGATCGAGATCTTGATCTGGTCGAAGCTCAGCGCCTGGCCGGTCTGGCCGAGGATCTTCATCAGCTCGTTCATGCGGCTTTCCTCATCGGGTCTGCCTGCCCGCCGCGGGGTTTCGCGGCGGGCAACGAAAGGGAAATCGGCTCGTCGATCAGCTCGAACGGGTCTCGAGATCGACGTTGAGGCCGAGCGATTTCAGCTCCTTCACCAGCACGTTGAAGGATTCCGGAATGCCCGCCTCGAAGTTGTCCTGATCGCGGACGATCGCCTCGTAGACCTTGGTGCGGCCGGAGACGTCGTCGGATTTCACCGTCAGCATCTCCTGCAGCGTGTAGGCCGCGCCATAGGCCTCCAGCGCCCAGACCTCCATTTCGCCGAAGCGCTGGCCACCAAACTGCGCCTTGCCGCCCAGCGGCTGCTGGGTGACGAGCGAATAGGGACCGATGGAGCGGGCGTGGATTTTGTCATCGACCAGATGGTGCAGCTTCAACATGTAGATGATGCCAACCGTCACCTTCCGCTCAAAGGGCTCGCCCGTCCGGCCGTCTACCAAGGTCACCTGGCCCGAGCTGTCGAGCCCGGCGCGCGCCAGCATGGCTTCGATATCGCCCATTCGGGCGCCGTCGAAGACCGGTGTCGCGATCGGAATGCCCTTGCGAAGGTTCTCGCCCAGCTCGATCAGCTGGTCGTCGTTCATCGGTGCGATATCGCGGTTGAAGACCTCATCGCCATAGGTCTCCTTCAGATGCGCCAGCAGTTCATCGCGCATCCCACCGGTACGGCGGTATTCTTCGACGAGGTCACCGACTTCCTTGCCGAGATTGGCGCAGGCCCATCCCAGATGGGTCTCGAGGATCTGCCCGACATTCATCCGCGAAGGCACGCCCAGCGGATTCAGCACCAGATCGACGGAGGTGCCATCGTCAAGGAACGGCATGTCCTCGACCGGGACGACGCGAGAGACGACGCCCTTGTTGCCGTGCCGGCCGGCCATCTTATCGCCGGGCTGGAGCTTGCGCTTCACCGCGACGAAGACCTTGACCATCTTCATCACGCCGGGCGGCAGCTCATCACCGCGTTGCAGCTTGTCGACCTTGCTCTCGAAGCGCTTCTGCAGGCGCTCGACCGCCGCATCAAACTCGCGCTTCAGAGCTTCGATCTCCACCATCGCCGCATCGTCGGTCACGCCGATCTGCCGCCATGTCGCCTTGGCAAACTGGTCCAACACCTCGTCGGTGATGACAGTGCCGGACTTCACACCCTTGAAGCCGCCAGACGCCTTGCGGTTAAGCAGGCGCTCGCGCAGCCGGCTATGGAAGCTGCGCTCCTGGATCGACTTCTCGTCGTCGCGGTCCTTGGCGAGCCGCTCGATTTCAGCGCGCTCGATCGCCATGGCGCGCTCGTCCTTGTCGACGCCCCGGCGGCTGAAGACGCGGACATCGACGATCGTGCCCGCGACGCCCGGCGGCAGCCGCAGCGAGGTATCGCGGACATCGGATGCCTTCTCGCCGAAGATCGCCCGCAGCAGCTTCTCCTCGGGCGTCATCGGGCTTTCGCCCTTCGGCGTCACCTTGCCAACCAGGATGTCGCCCGGCTGCACCTCAGCACCGATATAGACGATGCCCGCCTCGTCGAGGCTGCGTAGCGCTTCCTCGCCGACGTTCGGGATGTCGCGGGTGATTTCCTCCTGGCCCAGCTTCGTATCGCGGGCCATAACTTCGAATTCCTCGATGTGGATCGAGGTGAACACGTCATCGCGCGCGATGCGCTCGCTGATCAAGATGCTATCTTCGAAGTTGTAGCCATTCCACGGCATGAACGCGACGAGCACGTTGCGGCCAAGCGCAAGCTCGCCAAGCTCGGTCGAAGGGCCGTCGGCGATGATCTCCCCGGCGTTCACCTTGTCGCCCACCTTCACCAGCGGACGCTGGTTGATGCAGGTGCTCTGGTTGGAACGCTGGAACTTCCGCAGGCGGTAAATATCGACGCCGCGGGTGGTGCCGTCATCGCCCGTTGCGCGAACGACGATGCGGGCGCCGTCAATCGAATCCACCAGACCGTCGCGGCGGGCCACGATAGTCGCGCCGGAATCCCGGGCCACCGCCGCTTCCATGCCCGTGCCGACCAGCGGCGCATCGGCGCGCACCAGCGGCACCGCCTGGCGCTGCATGTTCGAGCCCATGAGCGCGCGGTTGGCGTCGTCGTTCTCAAGGAACGGGATCAGCGCCGCGGCCACCGAGACGAGCTGCTTCGGGGAGACGTCGATCGCCGTTACCTCCTCCGGTTTCACCAGGCGGAAGTCTCCACCCTGGCGGACCGAGACGAGTTCGGAGCGGAAGGCGCCGGTCGTCGGATCGACATCCGCATCGGCCTGGGCGACGACCAGCTTCTCCTCCTCCATCGCCGACAGGTAGCGCGGGTCGCCGACGATCTTGCCGTCCCGTACCAGGCGATAGGGGGTCTCGATAAAGCCGTACTTGTTCACCTTGGCGAAGGTCGCCAACGAGTTGATCAGGCCGATATTCGGCCCCTCCGGCGTCTCGATCGGGCAGATGCGGCCGTAATGCGTCGGATGGACGTCGCGCACCTCGAAGCCGGCGCGTTCCCGAGTCAGGCCGCCCGGGCCGAGCGCCGATAGGCGCCGCTTATGCGTCACCTCAGAGAGCGGGTTGGTCTGATCCATAAACTGGCTGAGCTGGGAAGAGCCAAAGAACTCCCGCACCGCCGCAGCCGCCGGCTTCGCGTTGATCAAGTCATGCGGCATGACGGTGTCGATATCGACCGATCCCATGCGCTCCTTGATCGCGCGTTCCATCCGCAGCAGGCCGACGCGGTACTGGTTCTCCATCAGCTCGCCAACCGAGCGCACGCGCCGATTGCCGAGATTGTCGATGTCGTCGATCTGGCCGCGGCCGTCCTTCAGTTCGAGCAAGACCCGCATCGTGGAAACGATGTCCTGCTTGCGCAGCGTGCGGATGGTGTCGGGCACCTCCTCGGCGGAGAAGCCGAGGCGCATATTCATCTTCACCCGGCCGACCGAGGAGAGGTCATAGCGCTCGGAGTCGAAGAACAGGCCGCGGAACAGCGTCTCAGCGGTGTCCGGCGTCGGCGGCTCACCCGGGCGCATCACCCGGTAGATATCCATCAGCGCCTCATCGCGATTGGTGTTTTTATCCACCACGAGTGTATTGCGGATCCACGGCCCGACCGCCTGGTCGATCGCCAGGGTCGGCAGGCGGTCTAGACCGAGCTCGTCGATCAGCGCGAGTTTCGGCTCAGTAAGCTCCTCGCCCGCCTCGGCCCAGATTTCGCCAGTCTCCATATTGACCAGATCCTCGGCGACGAAACGGCCAAGAAGGTCGATATGGCTGACCAGGATTTCAGTGGTGCCGGCCTCAGCAATCTTGCGGGCAGCGCGCGGGGTCATCTTGGTATCGCGTTCGGCGACCACCTGCCCGGTCTTCGCATCCACAAGCGGCTCGATCAACTTCACACCCCGAAAGGAATCCGGGTCGAAGGGACGTGACCAGCCAGTCTTGTTCCGCGCGAAAACGACGCGTCCGTAAAAAGCCGCAAGGATCTCCTCGGCATCCATCCCGCGGACCTCAGAGGGCTCCAGCGGCGTCGTCTTCTCGGCTCGGAGCCCCTCAGTCCTTACGGAATCAAGGGCGAGCAGCAACGTCGTCGCCGGCAGCTTCCGCTTGCGGTCGATGCGGACGTAACAGATGTCCTTGGCGTCAAACTCGAAATCGAGCCACGAGCCGCGATAAGGGATCACGCGAGCGGCAAAAAGATACTTCCCGCTCGAGTGCGTCTTACCTTTGTCGTGGTCAAAGAACACGCCCGGGCTGCGATGCATCTGCGAAACGATGACGCGCTCGGTCCCATTGATGATGAAAGTGCCGTTATCGGTCATGAGCGGCATGTCGCCCATGTAGACATCCTGCTCCTTGATGTCGCGGACCGAACGGCTGCCGGTATCTTCATCGACATCCCAAACGATCAGGCGGAGACGCACCTTCAGCGGCGCGGCGAAGGTCAGCCCTCGTTGGATGCATTCTTCGACGTCGTATTTCGGCTCTTCGAGCTCGTATTGCACGAACTCCAAACGGCCCCGCCCGGCGAAGTCATCAATCGGGAAGACCGATTTGAAAACCTCCTGCAGCCCGGCATGCGCGCGGGCATCCGGCTTCACCTCCATTTGCAGGAAGGCCTCGTAAGAGGCCCGCTGCACGTCGATCAGGTTCGGCATCGGCGCCACTTCTGGCAGCCGGCCAAAGCTTTTGCGGATGCGCTTGCGCCCGGTGAACGACTCGGTGATAGCGTTCATACCTGTATCGTGCCCCTCCGGCTCCGAACGAAGCCGTTCTGTCGGTCGGGCCGCCCCCAGTGGTTGGGGCCGGTTTCCCATTCGGCGCCGCGCCGTTCCATCTCGGAAGAGCAACGGCAATGCGGACGGCAACCCGAGGGTTCCCGCCCGTACGCTGTCTTATGGTCCCGGGGCGCAACTGCCCCGGGGGAATCGGCCGGGGCGGCTTTACTTAACCTCGACGGTCGCCCCGTTGTCTTCCAGCACCTTCTTGATCTTCGCCGCTTCGTCCTTGGAGGCAGCCTCCTTGACGACCTTCGGCGCGCCTTCGACCAGATCCTTGGCCTCCTTCAGGCCGAGACCGGTGATGGTGCGGATCTCCTTGATGATGTTAATCTTTTTGTCACCAGCGTTGGTCAGCGTGACAGTGAACTCGGTCTGCTCCTCAACCGGCGCCGCGGCTCCGGCTGCAGGCGCGGCAGCCGCTGCCACAGCGACCGGCGCTGCAGCAGAGACGCCCCACTTTTCCTCAAGCATCTTGGAAAGCTCTGCGGCCTCCAGCACGGTGAGGCTCGAGAGCTCTTCGACCAGCTTTGCGAGATCGGTCATGTTTCTGTACCTCTTTATCTAATGGCTTGGCTTGCGATTTGCAACACCTGAGACGCCCTCGCCCCAGGCGATCGGTCTCAGGCGGCCTCGTCCCGCTTCGCATAGGCGGCGAACACCCGCGCCAGCTGCCCACCGGGGGCTTGCAGCACCCCGGCAATACGCGTCGCCGGGGTCTGCAGCAGACCCAGCAACTGCGCGCGCAGCGCATCAAGCGAGGGCAACTCGGACAGCGCCTTAACCCCTTCGAGGTTCAGCGTCTGTGGCCCGAGCGCCCCGCCCAGGATCACGAACTTGTCGTTCCCCTTGGCGAACTCCACGGCGGTCTTCGCCACCGCTACCGGGTCCTTCGACCACGCAAGCGCGGTCGGACCCTTCAGCAGTGGCGCGATGCCCTGGAAGCGGGTGCCGTCGAGAGCGAGGGTGGCCAGCCGGTTTTTTGCGACCTTATACGTCGCCCCAGCGCCCCGCATGCGGCGCCGCAGATCACTCACATCCGCGACCGTCAACCCTTTGTTCTGGGCCACGAGCACGAAGGAGGTATCGGCGAACACCGAGGCAAGGTGGGCGATGAACTCGCGCTTTTCCTGGCGGTCCAAATCCCGTCTCCATCGATAACCGGCGCCTGGTGGAAGGGCGCCAGCGGTTCACACGCGCACGCCCCGGCCCCATGCCGCAGCGTGCTGGTTCGCCTGTCTGAGCCGGTACCGCCAAACCATCAGAACCCCCCGGTACGGGGAGGGATGATATCCTGGCTTCCCGTCTACCGCAGGCGGGCCGGGGCCCATTAAAGCCCCCGAAGGAGCGACCGGCGGTCTCGGACAGGTTCGGGGCCGGCCAAAGGGCCAACCCCTACGCATCCCCCTAGGGGGATGAATTCCTTAAGCGGAGGCCACCAGCGAGGCGAGGTCCACCTTCACGCCTGGACCCATGGTGGAGCTGAGGGCGACCTTCTTCACATAGGTACCCTTGGCGCCCGCGGGCTTCGCCCGCTGGATCGCATCCACGAAAGCCCGGGCATTCTCCAGCAGTTTCGCCTCCTCAAAGGAAGCCTTGCCGATCCCGGCATGGATGACGCCCGCTTTCTCAGCGCGGAACTCCACCTGGCCCGCCTTGGCGGCGGTGACCGCGCCCTTGACGTCCATGGTGACGGTGCCGAGCCGCGGGTTCGGCATCAGACCGCGCGGGCCGAGCACCTTACCCAGACGGCCCACCAGACCCATCATGTCCGGGGTCGCGATGCAGCGGTCGAACTCGATCTTACCTTCCTGCACGGCGGCGGCGAGATCATCGGAGCCGACCACATCCGCCCCAGCAGCCAACGCCTCATCGGCCTTGGCGCCGCGGGCGAAGACCGCAATCCGGACCGTCTTGCCGGTGCCGTTCGGCAGGCCGACCACGCCACGCACCATCTGGTCTGCGTGCCGAGGATCAATGCCGAGGTTCATCGAAATCTCGATGGTCTCATCGAACTTGGCCTTGGCGTTCGCCTTGACCAGCGCCACCGCCTGGTCGAGCGAGATGGAGGCCTCGCGGTCGAAATCGCCATAAATCGCCGTCAGGCGCTTGCCCTGCTTGGCCATCGCCTTAACCCTCCACCACCGAAAGGCCCATGGAACGGGCAGACCCGGCAAGCATGCGGACCGCCGCATCCTCGTCGTTGCAGTTCATGTCCTTCATCTTGATCTTTGCGATATCGTACAGCTGCGCCTTGGTCACGCGCCCGATCGGGCCACCCTTGCCCGTCGTGGTCGCGCCCTTTTCGAGCTTCGCGGCCTTGAGCAGGAAATAAGTGTTCGGCGGCGTCTTGGTGATAAAGGCGAAGGTGCGATCGCTGAACGCCGTGATGACAACCGGCGTCGGGGTGCCCGGCTCCATTTGTTGCGTCGCCGCGTTGAATTCCTTCACGAACTGCATGATGTTCAGGCCACGCTGACCCAATGCGGGACCCACCGGCGGCGACGGGGTCGCCTTGCCGGCCGGAATCTGCAGCTTGATGTAGCCGGCAATCTTTTTAGCCATGACCAATCCTCTGTCTATTCAGAGGCCCGCGGTACCAGCGGCCGGGCAAACCCAACCTCCCGCGTTCCTGTAAAGCAGCAAGAACCGCCTCAGGACGTATCCCTGGTCGGTAAGGGGACGCTAGCTAACCTAAAGGCCGGCGGGAGTCGAGAGGAAAAAGCACCACGCCGCATCCCCCACCGCAACATACCCCTTAAGGAGCGGCCACGATCCCGCCAAGCAGCCGGCGCATGCGGGGAATTTCCGCGGCCAACTGGGTGCGCATCCGCACCGCATCCATCTCGGCCCAGGGCACAGTTCCGCTGGCATCAAACAAGCGCCGGACCTCCGGGATGCCGAGCGCCGCGACCGCCGCCGCCGCCAGCTGCGCCACCGCCCCGTCCGGCACCGCCGCCGGCACATAGATCCCGGACCAGCCATACAATTCGGCGCCGGTGACGCCGAGTTCGCCAAGCGTCGGGACATCGGGGACCACCGTCAGCCGCGCGGGGGAGTTCACCGCCAAAGCCCGCAGCTTGCCGTCCCGCACCTGCGGCAGGGCGCTGAGCGGGTATTCGAAGACCAGATCCACGCGCCCCGTCGCGACGTCGTTCAGCATTTGGGAGAAGTTGGCATAGGGGACATGGGTCAGCCGCGTGCCGCTGGCCTGCGCGAACAACAAAGCCGCCGCGTGCTGGCCGCTGCCGGTGCCCGCGGCGAAGGTCACCTTCTCCGGGTTGGCCCGGGCATGGGCGATGAGCTCAGGCAGGGTGCCGTAAGGTTGGCCAGCCCCGCACACCAGGACATTGAACGACGCCCCGATGCCTTGCACGGGTCGGAAGTCACGCTCCGCGTCGTAGGGGATGCGCGGCAGCAGCAATGGCACGATGGCGAAGGTGGCGAAATTGCCGAAGAACATCGTATGCCCATCAGCGGGTGCCCGCAGGCAGGCCTCGGCCGCAATGACGCCGCCGGCGCCGGGGCGGGTTTCAACCACCACCGGCTGGCCGAGCACCTCACTCATTTTCTGGGACAGCAGCCGCGCCCCGATATCAAGTACGCCGCCCGGCGGGCTCGGAATCAGCCAGGAGATGGGGCGCCACGGGAATGCGGCCTCCGCCCCGGCAATCGCCGGCGTGGCGAGGGCGAAAGCCACAAGGCGGCGGCGCGACAGGCGCATCCTAAACCCTGACCTTTGCCTGCCCCTCAGACCTTCTCGACCTGGCCGTATTCTAGCTCAACCGGGGTCGAGCGACCGAAGATCGAAACGCTGACCTTCACCCTGCCGCGTTCCTCGTCCACTTCCTCGACCGAGCCCATGAAGCTGGTGAACGGACCGTCGGCGACGCGCACCTGCTCGCCCACCTCGAAGATCACCGCCGGCTTGCGCGGTTTGTCCACGCCTTCCTTCAGTTGCGACAGCAACCGCTGGGCCTCGGCTTCGGTGATCGGGCTCGGGCGATTTTTGCTGCCGAGGAAGCCGGTGACCTTGGGTGTATCCTTCACCAGGTGCCAGGCATCGTCAGACATGTCCATCTTCACCAGGACGTAGCCGGGGAAGAACTTCCGCTCGCTGCTGACCTTCTGGCCGCGCCGCACCTCAGTCACTTCCTCGGCCGGCACCAGCACCTCGTCAAAGGCTTCGGCTAAGCCCTTCTGTGCGGCCTGCTCCTTGATCTGCTGGGCGATCTTCTTCTCGAATCCCGAATAGACGTGCACGACGTACCAGCGCTTCTCGGCCATCATCCTGTTCCTCAACCCAGCCCGAAGAGGCCACGCATGGCGAAGGCGATTATCTGATCCGCGACCAGGAAGAACACCGCCGCCAGCGCCGACATGGCCAGCACCAGACCGGTGGTGATCAACGTCTCCTTGCGGCTGGGCCAGGTGACCTTCGCCACTTCGGAACGGACGTCCCGGACATGCTGCGCGGGATCGAACTTGGCCAAGTCGCGTACCTATCCTCGGTTGATGGTCAGATCCGCGAGCGGCCGCCCGGATGGCGAGGCACCGGCGGCTGCCCGCGAAACTTCCCTAGCAGCCGACCCCCGGCCCGGGAAAGCACCTGATGCGGTCGTGGCAGGGGCAGAGGGTCTCGAACCCCCAACCTCCGGTTTTGGAGACCGGCGCTCTAGCCAATTGAGCTATGCCCCTCGACCCCGATACGATCGGAGCCCGGCGGTATAGGTCGGCGGCCGGGCGCTGTCGAGCCATGGCGTCGGAACACCAGGGCTCCAGGCGTCGCCGGCCGTCGGCCGCTGCCTATTTCACGATCGAGGCGACGACGCCGGCGCCGACGGTGCGGCCGCCTTCGCGGATGGCGAAGCGCAGCCCCTGGTCCATGGCGATCGGTGCGATCAGCTCAACATCCATCGTGATGTTGTCGCCCGGCATCACCATC
>CAITYE010000409.1 GCA_903896535.1 uncultured Paracraurococcus sp. | reverse complement strand
GGCAGGCTCTGCGCCCGGCAGGCCTATCAGGCGCATGTGGCGGTGCCGCTGACCTGAGACGCCAGCGCCCGGGCCGTGCTGCGGGGCCTCGTTCGGGGGGGGTCAAGCCCAGGCTCGGCCGACAGCATTGCCCAGGCCGCAGAGCCGCGCCATTCTGCGCGCAACGAGGAGGACCGCCATGCCCGATGACGCGCCACTGCCGCAGGCCGGCACCCGCACCACCGTCAGCCGCGCCGAGGGCGCGACCCATGATGCCGGGCTGCGGGTGTTCTTCACCTACCGCGACCTGGCCATCGCCGGCGCCAGCGGCGGGGCCTATGGCGCCAACGTCATCCGCGCCATCCCCGGCGTGCATGCCCAGCCCCATTGGCATACGCATGAACTCGCCTTCCAGATGGTGTTCATCCTCAAGGGCTGGGTGAAGTTCGAATATGCGGATATCGGCGAGGTCACGCTGCACCCCGGCGACGTCGTCTATCAGCCGCCGATGATCCGCCACCGCGAAGTGGACCATTCGGACGATCTTGAGTTGGTGGAGATCACCTCCCCGGCCGAATTCGTCACCCGCGTCGCGGAGTAGCTCGCCGCGATGTGACCTGCCGCACAGCCGGCAGGTTATTTTTGCGTAAGACTTCCTTCACGCTTGGCCGGCGGGGCAAAGCGAGGGGGAGCAAGCCGCATGTCGAATCTTCAGCGTATTGAAATCTCGGGGCCTGAACCGGGTCCGGGCGTCATTTCCGCCCAGATCTTCGCATTCCCGAACCGCGAGCGCGCCTGCGCTGCGCCGCTTGATCGTATTGCTGCGCTGGTCGACACCCCAGGCGAGGCCGCGACCGCGCTTGTCATGCTCTGCCGCCTGCTGGCCGAGGCGAGCCCGGAGAGGCTCTCGGCGCTCCGGGCCCATCCGCTGCATGCGCTGCTGTTGGCAGACCCCCTCACCGCCCTCGCCCAAAGCCTGCCGAGCGCCGAGGCGGAATGGCTGGACCTGCTGCTGGGCCTTGGCAGTGCCGCCGCCCGCTGGCAGCCGACCAGCCCGGCCGGGGCACGGCTGCACGCGGCGCTGCGGCAGAGCGGCTTGGCCATGGCCGCGCGGGAACGCCGGCTGGCCTTCGCCCACGCCGTCGATGCCGCCGCCGCCCGGCAGCCGCGCGCCGCTGTGCTGGCGCTGGGCGCCGGGCATCTGCGCGAAGCCGACCTCACCGCCCGCGCCCACCGCCTGGAGATCTGGCTGGCGCTGGAGGAGGATTCCGAAGCCCGGGCCGAAATCCGCCGCGCGCATGACCGCCATCGCCGCATCGCCACGGCCCCGGAAGGCCTCGGCCGTTTCCTTGCACAGCCGCTGCGGCATGGCTGCTTTGACCTGATCTATGCCGGTACGCTCTGCGACCAGTTGCCGGCCCCGGCGCTGGCGCGGCTGGCACGGACCGCGCTCAGCACGCTCCGTCCCGGTGGGCGGCTGCTGCTGGCCAACCATGCCGAGAGCCTGGCCGAGGCGCCCTACGTCACCGCGATCATGGCCCGCCCGCTGCATGGCCGGGACGAGGCGACGCTGGGCGAGATCCTCGCCACCCTGCCGGCCGCCCAGCGCGGCGACGTCACCCTGCACCGCAGCCCGAGCGGCGGGATGCTCTTCGCCGAAGTGGTGCGCCGCGGCTGAACCTGCCTACAGCATCGCCAGTGGCCGCTTGCGCCGTGGCGGCGGGAAGGCGGCATCGAGTTCGGCCAGATCGGCCGCGCTCAACACGATCTTCCCGGCCGCCGCATTCTCCCGCACATGGCGGGGATCGGCGGCTTTCGGGATGCTGATCACGCCCGGTTGGCGCAGCGTCCAGGCCAGGGCCACCTGCGCTGGCGTCGCGCCGTGCCGGGCGGCCACCTTGGCCAAAGCCGGCTGGCGCAGCAGCCGCCCGCCCTGCCCGACCGGCGAATAGGCCATCACCGGCATCCCCCGCGCGGCGCAGAAGGGCAGCAGGTCGTATTCGGCGCCGCGATGCTCCAGGCTGTAGAGCACCTGGTCGGTCGCACACTCGGCCAGCGCCGGGCCCAGCTCCTCCAGATCATCGACATCGAGGTTGGAGACGCCCCAGCGGCGCAGCTTGCCGGCGGCCCGCGCCTTTTCCATCGCCGCCACCGTCTCATCCAACGGGACGCCGCCGCGCCAGTGCAGCAGATACCCGTCGAGCGTTTCGACGCGCAGCCGCTTCAGGCTGCGGTCCAGCGCCGCTTGCAACTTCGCCCGGCCGGCATTGTGCGGATAGACCTTGGAGACGAGGAAAACCTCCGCGCGCCGGCCGGCGATGGCCTCCGCCACCACCTCCTCGGCGCCGCCTTCGGCGTACATCTCGGCGGTGTCGATCAAGGTCATGCCCAGATCGAGGCCGAGGCGCAGCGCATCGGCTTCCCCGCGCCGATTGCCAGCGCTTTCGCCCATATGCCAGGTGCCCTGCCCCAGCCGCGGCACCGGCCGGCCATCCGGCAGCGTCAGCGGCGGCATTCCACCCCCCTTGCGGGCTGCGCTATGATGGGTTCCATGCAACGTCTCCTCGCCCTGATCGCCTGCTGCCTGCCCCTCTCTGCCCTGGCCCAGGCGCCAGTCGAGATCGGGAATTGGCAGCTTTCCTGCACGCAGGACAAGATGACCGATGCCAGCGCCTGTGTCCTGCGCCTGAAGGATTGGGTGGAAGCACCGAGCGGCGGGCAGCCCGGACTTGCGCTGGAAATCGTCGATCGCGGCGGCCGGCTGGTGCCGGCGATCACCGCGCGGGACCTGACGCTGGATGGAATCGCCCGCGGCGTGCTGGCGCTGACCGGCACCGCGCAGCTGCGCTTCCCCCCGAACAAGCTGTTCGACATGCCCTGCGGGCTGGAAGGCCGCAGCCTGGTCTGCGCGCCCGGCGCCGCCGATGCCGAACGGGCGGAGAAGGAGCTTTTGGCCGCCGACCGGGCGCTGGCCCGCATGGTCGGCCCCACCGGCAGCGGCAGCGGCGGCGGCGACCCGGCCGAGTTGAAACTCCCCGGCACCAAGGACGCCATCGCCCGCTTCGTCAAGGAAGCCCCGCCCGGCACGACGCCGCCGGCCAAGCCGTTGGGCATCGATCCGGTCGACCTGCTGCAGAAAATGCTGAAGGGCCTGGGGAACTGAGGCCACCGGCGTTCCGATGGATCGCGGGCTGATCCATCAGGCAGGACGCACCTCTCGCCCGGCGGCCACGGCGCGACGCTTGCCCAACAAATGGCCGCGCGCCCAATTTCCGATGGCAGCAGCCTCCGTCCCGATGGATCCCAGCATGATCCAGCAGACCGGAGGCGGCTTGAGAGCGAGCTATCCGATCAGACGATTCCGTCTGATCGGATTGATCTCGGCCGCAAGCACCGCCCCGGCTGCGAGAAAGCGGCGCGGCAGGCGCGAATTGTCGCGCCGCCCCAGCTTCAGAACTTCACCCGATCGCCGCCCTTCAGCGCCAGCATCTGCCGCGCCTCGGCCGGCGTCGCGATCTCCAGGCTCAGCTCCTCCAGGATGCGGCGGATCTTGGCCACCTGTTCGGCATTGGACTTCGCCTGCGTCCCGCGCCCAAGCCAGAGCGAATCCTCCAGCCCGACCCGGACATTGCCGCCCAGCATCCCGGCCATGGTCACGAAGGGCATCTGGTGCCGCCCCGCCGCCAGCACGGACCAGACATAATCCTTGCCGAACAGCCGGTCCGCCGTCTCCTTCATGAACATCAGGTTGCGCGGCTCGGCGCCGATGCCGCCCAGGATGCCGAAGATCGTCTGGGTGAACAGCGGCGGCTCCACCACCTTGCGGTCCAGCATGTGGGCAAGGTTGTACAGGTGGCCGACATCGTAGCATTCGAACTCGAAGCGCGTGCCCTCGCCCTTGCCCAGGCGCTGCACGATCTGTTCGATATCCTTGAAGGTGTTGCGGAAGATGAAGTCCGTCGTCCCCTCCAGGTAGGGCCTCTCCCACTCATGCTTGAACTTGGTAATGCGCGCCGCACTGGCCGAGATATTGAAGTTCATCGAGCCCATGTTGAGCGAGCACATCTCCGGGCTCGCCAGGATCGGGGCGGCGAGGCGCTCATCGACCGTCATGCCAAGGCCGCCGCCGGTGGTGATGTTGATCACCGCATCGGTCGATTGCTTGATCACCGGCAGGAACTGCATGAACACCGCCGGATCGGGCGTCGGCCGGCCATCGATGGGGTCGCGCGCGTGCAGGTGGATGATGCTGGCCCCGGCTTCCGCCGCCGCGATGCTCTCGGCAGCGATCTGCTGCGGCGTAATCGGCAAATAATCGGACATGCTGGGCGTATGAATCGCCCCCGTCACCGCGCAGGTGATGATGACCTTGGCCATTGGTTCGCTTCCCCATCCGCAACAGCCGGCATTGTTGCCGCAGCCGCGCCGCGGGTGCTAGTCCGGCCGCAGCGATGATCGACCCGCACGCCCTGGCGCTGGAGGCGCTTCGCCTGCACCAGCAGGGCCAATTGGCCGAGGCGCGGGAGAGCTACCGCGCGGCCCTGGCCGCGCGCCCCGCGGATGCGGCGCTGCACAACCGGCATGGCGAGTGCTGCCTGCAACAGGGCGATGCCGCAGCCGCGCTCACCGCCTTTACCGCCGCCCTCGCCGCCGCCCCGGGCATGGCGGAAGCGGCCAATAACCAGGGCGTCGCGCTGCGCCTGCTGGGCGATATGCCGGCCGCGCTGGCGGGTTTTGAACGCGCCCTCGCCCTCGCCCCGGAATTCCTCGACGCCGCCTTCAACCGGGCCGTCGCGCTGCTGTTGCTCGGCCAGGCGGAAGCCGCTTTGGCCGCCTGGGAGGGCGTGGTCGCGGTGCTGCCCGAGGAGCCGGATGCGCTGCGCGGCCGGGGCGATGCGCTCCGCCTGCTGGACCAGCCGGCCGCGGCCCTCGCCAGCTATGAGGCGGCGCTGGCGCGGCGCCCGGGGGATGCGGTGCTGCTGCTGCGCACCGCGCTCGCCCTCTCCGCGCTCCGTCGCTTCGAGGAGGCGGCGGCGCGCTGCGAGGCGGCGACCCGCGTCGCGCCGCAGAATGCCGATGCCTGGGGCAATCTGGGCAATGCGCTGGCCGATGGCGGCGCGCCGGACGCCGCGATCCCGGCCTTCGACCGCGCCCTGGCGCTGCGCCCGGCGGATGCGACGCTGCTGGCCAACCGGGCTGCCACGCTGATCGATCTCGGCCGGCTTGCGGCGGCGGACCAGGACCTGGCGGCGGCGCTGCGGCTGGCGCCCGATGACCTCGATACCCTGCAGGGCCGTGGCGTGCTGCGGCTGAACCAGCGCCGGCGGCCGGAAGCATTGGCCGATCTGCGCCGCGTTTTGGCGCTGGCACCGGGCCGCCCGCGGGTGCTGGGCTATGCTTTGCTGGCGCAGCAGCATCTCTGTGATTGGGCGGGGCTCGGCGCGGGCTGGGCGAAGCTGGCCGAGGGCGTGGCCAGCGGCCTGCCACTGGCTGATCCCTTCGGTGCGCTGGCCAGCCCGCTCTCGCCTGGGCTGCTGCGCCGCGCCGCCGAACTGCACGTCGCCACGGCCTTCCCCGCGCCCGCGCCGCTCTGGCACGGCGCGCGCTGGCGCCATCCGCGCATCCGCCTCGCCTATCTCTCGGCCGATCTGCACGACCACGCGACGGCGCAGCTGATGGCCGGCGTCTTCGAACAGCACGACCGCTCGCGGTTCGAGGTTTTCGCCCTCTCCGCCGGGCCGGAGGATGGCAGCGCGCTGCGCGCCCGGCTGCGCGGCGCCTTCGAGCATTTCGAGGATGTCCGCGCGCTGTCCGATGCGGCGCTGTCCGCCTGGATCGCGGCGCGGCAGATCGACCTGCTGGTCGACCTGAAGGGCCATACCGAAGGGCATCGCTTCGGCGTGCTGCTGCGCCGGCCGGCGCCGGTGCAGGCGCATTGGCTGGGCTTCCCCTGCACCACCGGCGCGACGGCGATCGACTACATGCTGCTCGACAACGTGCTGGCGCCGCCGGGGGCGGAGGCGGACTACACCGAACAGGTCGTGCGCCTGCCGCATAGCTACCAGCCCAATGACCGGGCCCGGCCGATCGGCCCGACGCCGAGCCGCACCGAGGCCGGCCTGCCGGCGACCGGCTTCGTCTTCTGCGCCTTCCACGGCGCCTTCAAGATCACGCCGACGATCTTCGCCTGTTGGCTGGACCTGCTGCGGGCGGTGCCCGACAGCGTCCTCTGGCTGCTGGCGATGGACCCGGTGGCGGAGCGGCACCTGCGGGCCGCAGCGGCCGCTGCCGGGATCGATCCCGGCCGGCTGATCTGCGCCCCGCACCTGCCGGGTCCGGCGCATCTCGCGCGGCAGCGACTGGCCGGGATCTTCCTCGATACGCCGCTCTGCAACGCCCATACGACCGCAAGCGATGCGCTCTGGGCCGGGCTGCCGGTGCTGACAGTGCCGGGGGCGACGTTGGCCGCGCGCGTGGCCGCAAGCCTGCTGCATGCGCTGGGGATGGCGGATTGCGTGCTGC
>CAITYE010000408.1 GCA_903896535.1 uncultured Paracraurococcus sp. | reverse complement strand
GTTCATTCGGATTCCTTGGGAAGGTAGGCGGGCGGCAGGCCGGTGGCCTCCTGCGCGTCGATCAACTGGCGCAGCAGCGGTGCCATGCCGGCGGCGGGCGGGGCCATGGAGGCATCGGCGGCCTGCCCGGCCCGGGCCTCTTCGCGGGGCTGGCCGGGGATGGCAGCCTGTTGCTGGACATCGACGGGTCGCGGCGGGCCATTCCCGCCGGTGAGATCCTGTCGCAGGGAGAACGCTAGGGTCATGCTGCTGGTGGTGGATGCGGGGAATACCAACGTGGTCTTCGCCGTGCACGACGGCACGGAATGGCGCGGCCGCTGGCGGATCGCCACCCGCGCCGACCGCACCTCCGACGAATATGCCGTCTGGCTGCTGGCCCTGTTCCAGCATGCCGGGCTGAAGGTGAGCGAGATCGACCGCTGCGCCATCGGCACCGTCGTCCCGGCCGCGCTGTACAACCTGCGGCGCCTGGCGCGCGAATGGTTCAGCGTGGAACCGCTGATCGCCCGCGCCGCGGTCGATTGGGGCTTCGAGATCAAGGTGGACCGGCCGCAGGAGGTGGGCGCCGACCGGCTGCTGAACTCTCTCGCCTCCCACCACACCTACAAGGGGCCGCTGGTAGTCATCGATTTCGGCACCGCCACCACCTTCGACGTGGTCGACAAGGACGGGGCCTATCTGGGCGGCGTCATCGCCCCGGGGGTGAACCTGTCGCTGGAGGCGCTGCACCAGGCGGCGGCGCGGCTGCCGCGGATCGGCATCGGCCGGCCGCAGGCGGTGATCGGCCGGGATACCGTGGCCGCCATGCAATCCGGCATCTATTGGGGCTATGTCGGATTGATCGAGGGGATCGTCGGCCGCATCCAGGCGGAGTACGAGGCCCACCTGAAGGTGGTCGCCACCGGCGGGCTCGCGCCCTTGTTTGCCGAAGGGACGACAATCATCGAGACAATCGACCCCGATATCACGCTGGACGGGTTGCGCCTGTTGGCGGAGCGCAATCCGGTCCCCAAGTTACAGAAGACAGTATTGCGCGATTCCCTCTGAGCGCGAGGCAGTTTCCGGCCCCCATCCGCATGGGCCGGCCGGAACCTGCATCGCGTTTACAACGATAAGGCTGGGATGAGGCCACCCCATCTTGGGTGGCGCAGTCCCAGAAAAGGGTATGGACGAGTATGTGACGACGGCCGGATCCGATCCGGCCGGTGATCTGGCATTCATTCCTCTCGGCGGGACCGGCGAGATCGGGATGAACCTCAACGTGTACCGCTGCGACGGCAAGCTGCTGGCCATCGACTGCGGCATCGGCTTCGGCGGGCCGGAAAACCCCGAGATCGAGGTGATGGTCCCCGACCCGCTTTGGCTGGCGGAGCGCCGCGACCGCCTGGTCGGCCTGGTGATCACCCATGCGCATGAGGACCATGTGGGTGCCGTCGCGCATCTGTGGCCGCAATTGCGCTGCCCGATCTATGCCAGCCCCTTCGTCGCCGCCGTGCTGCGGCGGAAGCTGGGGGAGGCGGGGCTGCTGGGCGAGGCGAAGGTCATCACCGTGCCGCTCGGCGGGCGGCTGACCTTGCCGAATTTCGACCTGGAATTTCTCCGCGTCGCCCATTCGGTGCCGGAATCGCAGGCGCTGGCGATCCGCACCCGGCACGGCATCGTGCTGCACACCGGCGACTGGAAGCTGGACCCCGACCCGCTGATCGGCCTGCCGACCGACGAGGCCGCCTTCGCGCGCCTCGGCGAGGAAGGCGTGCTGGCGATGGTCTGCGATTCGACCAATGCGCTGGTCGAGGGGCATTCGGGCTCCGAGGCCGAGGTGCGGCGGAACTTGACGGCGATCATCCGCGGGCTGCGCGGCCGTGTCGCGGTGAGCTGCTTCGCCACCAACGTCGCGCGCGTCGAGAGCATCACCAAGGCGGCGATGGCGGCCGGGCGGCAGGTCGCCCTGTTCGGCCGGTCGCTCCGCAACGCCGAGGCGGCGGCACGGGAATGCGGCTACCTGACCGACATCCCGCCCTACGTGCCCGAAGAAGAAGCCGGGTTCATCCCGGACGACAACCTGCTGCTGATCTGCACCGGCAGCCAGGGCGAGCCGCGCTCGGCGCTGGCCAAGATCGGCGCCGACACCCATCCCGCGATCGCGTTGGGGGAGGGCGACACGGTCATCTTCTCCTCCCGCATGATTCCGGGGAATGAGCGGGGCATCCTGCTGCTGCAGGACCAGTTGGCCCGCCGCGGCTGCACGGTGATGACGGCCGATGACCACATGGTGCATGTCTCCGGCCACCCGGCGCGGGACGAACTGCGGCGCCTGTACCAGCTGGTGAAGCCGAAATACGCCGTGCCGGTGCATGGCGAGTGGCGGCATTTGTCCGAGCATGCGGCGCTGGCGAAGTCGCTGCAGGCCATCCCGGTGCTGGTCGAGGATGGCGACGTGCTGCGCCTGTCGCCTGGCCGGCCGGACGTGGTTGAAGGCGTGCCGACCGGCAAGCTGGCGGTGGACAACGGCCGGCTGCTGCCGATCAACGGCGGCGTGCTGATGGCGCGCAAGCGCATGCTGTTCAACGGCGTGGTCATGGCCTCCTTCGCCGTGGATGCGGCGGGGCGGGTGCTGGGCACGCCGCAGGTCTCGGCGCCCGGGTTGCTGGATGGCGATGAGGGCATCGGCCTGCAATTGGCCGCCGAGCTGGCGCGCGCGGTGGGCGAGCTGCCGAGCGGCCTGCGGCGGGAGGATGACGCGCTGCGCGAGGCGGCGCGGACGCTGCTGCGCAAGGCGGTCGGCCGCCGGCTGCGCAAGCGGCCGAGCGTCGAGGTGCATCTGCTGCGGGTGTGACCCGCGGCCGATCGGCCCACACGCATTTCAGGAACGCCGCATGAACTGGGTCAGCGGGATCGTCGTCTATTTCCTCATCTGGTGGGTGGCACTCTTCGCGGTGCTGCCCATCGGCATGCGGCCGAATCCGGAGGGCGACCCGGAGACGGGGTGGCGCGGCGTGCCGCAGCGCCCCCTGCTGCTCCGCAAGGTGCTCATCACCACCGTCGTGACGAC
>CAITYE010000407.1 GCA_903896535.1 uncultured Paracraurococcus sp. | reverse complement strand
GTATTACGGCCTGGCACTGGCCGGTTTCGATCTGCCACCCATCATCGCGGCATCGGTGTCCATGGCGCTTTACGCCAGTGCTTATCTGGGAGAGATCTGGCGCGGAGCCATTCAATCCGTACCTTGGCAGCAATGGGAAGCCTCAGCCGCGCTCGCTCTCTCCCGCGCGCAGCAATATCGGTACGTGATCCTGCCGCAGGCGTTTCGGATAGCGGTGCCGCCGACGGTCGGTTTCATCGTTCAACTCGTCAAGAACACCTCGATTGTCTCAGTCGTCGGCGTTATCGAACTCGCGCGCGCCGGCAACCTGGTGAACAACGCGACCTTCTCGCCTTTCAAAGTCTTCGGCACAGTGGCTGCGATATATTTCGCGATCTGCTGGCCGATCTCCCTGTTGGCGCGCCGTCTCGAAAGGAGGCTCCATGCCGGTCGTGCGAATTGACGGCGTCCACAAGCGCTTCGGCGCACAGGAGGTGCTGAAGGGCGTTGATCTCACGGTCGAGACGGGCGAGGTGGTCGCGATCATCGGTCGGAGTGGCTCCGGAAAATCGACATTGCTTCGCTGCATTAATGGGCTGGAGCCGGTGCAGTCCGGTGTGATCGACGTGGCCGGTCATCGTCTGGAAGCAGGGGGGCGAGCACTGCGCGAATTGCGCAAGGATGTCGGCATCGTCTTTCAGAGCTATAACCTCTTTCCCCATCTGCGCGTGGGCGAGAACATCATGCTGGCGCCGCGCGTGGCACTTGGGATCAACAAGGCTGAAGCCGCTGCCCGTGCGCGGGAGGTGCTGGCCGAAGTGGGGCTCGCCGACCGCTTCGACGCCTGGCCGGATAACCTGTCCGGCGGGCAGCAGCAGCGCGTGGCGATTGCGCGTTCCCTGGCCATGCGGCCGAAGGTGATGCTGTTCGATGAGGTGACGAGCGCTCTCGACCCTGAGCTCACCGGCGAAGTGCTGGCGACGATGGAGCGGCTGGCCCAGCTTGGCATGACCATGCTGCTCGTGACCCATGAAATGGCCTTCGCGGCCAGGGTCGCCAGCCGAACGGTCTTCATGCATCAAGGGCGGATCTGGGAAAGTGGACCGTCCAAGCGGCTATTCGCCGCCCCGGAGACACCCGAACTGCAGCAATTCCTGGGCAGCGGATTGAAATAATCTGCCCCGCTTGACGCGATCCGCGCATCGGAGAACCCTAAGTCTCTGAGTCCAAGGGGAGGGCAGGAGCGCCCATGAGTATCAGTGGGAAGGCCTATATCGTGGGGGCCTACGAGCACCCGACGCGCAAGGCCGATGACAAATCCGTCGCGCAGTTGCATGCCGAGGTTGCCTATGGGGCGCTGCAGGATGCTGGACTGAACAAGGACGACATCGACGGTTTCTTCTGCACCGGCGCCGCGCCTGGCCTCGGGCCGCTGAATATGGCCGATTATCTTGGGCTGACCAAGCTGAAGCACCTGGATAGCACCGATGTCGGCGGCTCCTCCTACGTGCTCCATGTCGGGCATGCGGCGGAGGCGATCGCGCTCGGTCTCTGCGACATTGCGCTCGTCACCCTCGCCGGCCGCCCGCGCGCCGAGGCGATGGCGACCGGCACAGCCCCTCGCAGCTGGGGCCTCAATGTCCCGGACGACCCCTTCGAAATCCCTTATGGCCGCACCGTCGCCAATGCCTATGCGATGTGCGCGATGCGGCATATGCACGAGTTCGGGACGACCTCCGAGCAGCTGGCCTGGATCAAGGTTGCGGCCAGCCACCACGCGCAGTGGAATGAGCACGCCATGCTGCGCAAGGTCGTCACCGTCGAGGAGGTGGTGAACTCCCCCATGGTGAGCGACCCGCTGCACCGCCTCGATTGCTGTGTCATCTCCGATGGCGGCGGTGCCCTGATCATCACCCGGCCGGAGATCGCAAAATCCCTGAAGCGCCCGTTCGTGAAGGTGAAGGGGCATGGCGAGGCGACCAAAAATCAAAACGCCGGCTATACCGACCTTACCTATTCCGGTGCGCGTTGGTCCGGGCCACGCGCCTTTGAGGAGGCGGGAGTCAAGCCTTCGGATATCCAATATGCCTCGATCTACGACAGCTTCACGATCACGGTCCTGATGCAGCTTGAAGACCTCGGCTTTTGCGAAAAGGGCCAAGGCGGCAAGTTCGTCGCCGACGGCAACCTCATCTCAGGCGTTGGCAAGCTGCCCTTCAACACCGATGGCGGCGGGCTCTGCAACAATCATCCGGCCAATCGCGGCGGCATGACCAAAGTGATTGAAGCGGTCCGTCAGCTGCGTGGGGAAGCCCACCCCAAGGTGCAGGTGCCAGGCTGCACCCTGGCACTGGCGCACGGTACCGGTGGTCTTCTCGGCACGCGCCACGGCAGCGCAACCGTCATCCTCGAGCGGGAGTAATCAGCCATGGCGACCCCTGCCAGCAATCGGGCCATTCCGGCGATCATGGTCGACCCGACGAACAAGCCTTACTTCGATGCTGCCCGCGAAGGGCGGCTGCTGATCGGGCTCTGCAAGGATACCAATAAATATTTCTGGTATCCGCGCGGCTGCTCGCCCTTCACCCTGTCGAACAATGTTGAGTTGGTGCCGGCCAAGGGCACCGGCACGATCTACACCTATACGGTGATGCGGACGAAGGAGCCCTTCTGCGTCGCCTATGTCGAGTTGGATGAGGGCGTGCGCGTCTTCACAAATATCGTCGATTGCGACCTCGACAGCCTGCGGATCGGCCAGAAGGTGAAGGTCGTCTTCAAACCGACCCAGGGTGACAGCCCGCCTGCCACTATGTTCACTCCGGTCTAAGGCGATAGCGCCGCGCCCCAAGGGCGCGGCGCTATAGGCCGCCGGAACCAGAGGCCCGAGTAGGAGATTCGCCATGTCGCTGGTGGAATATCACCTGGATGGCGATGCAATTGGGGTGCTGACCCTGAACCGCCCCGTCGCCCGCAACAGCCTCTCGCTTGATATGCTGGAGGCGCTGCAGGAGAGGCTTGATCGCATTGCGAAAGATCCGGCGATACGCTGCATCGTTGTCGCTGCCAAAGGACCGGTCTTCTGTGCTGGTCACGATTTGAAGGAGCTGACCGCGCATCGCGGCGATAGTGACGCTGGTCGCGCCTTCTTCACGCAGACCATGGATGCATGCGGCCGCGTGATGCGGGGCATAGCCGAACTGCCACAGCCCGTCATTGCCGCTGTAGAAGGCGTGGCGACCGCTGCCGGGGCGCAGCTTGTCGCCAGTTGCGATCTTGTGGTGGCGGCGGCAAGCGCCAGGTTCTGCACGCCGGGCGTCGATATAGGCCTGTTCTGCACGACACCTGGCGTTGCCCTTGCGCGTACCATGTCGCGCAAGCATGCCATGGAGATGCTGCTGCTGGGCGAGATGATCCCGGCGGCCGAGGCGCACCGGATGGGCCTGGTCAACCGTGTGGTACCCCCGGGAGAAGCGTTTGCTGCCGCGCTTGGCTTGGCACGGCGGATCGCGGATCGCTCGGCGATCGCGCTGCGTATGGGCAAGCGCGGCTTCCATCAGCACGTACCGCAGGGGCTGGCAGACGCCTATGCCAGGGCAGGTCAGGTCATGGTAGAAAACCTGCTTGCAGAGGATGCCGCTGAAGGAATCCAGGCCTTCCTTGGCAAACGCCCGCCGACATGGCGGCATCGCTAGGGGCAGGTGGATGGCGGTCGATTATGAAGGCGGGCTTGAGCGCAACCCAGCAAACCATCAGCCCTTGACGCCATTGCTGTTCCTTGAACGGGCGGCGGAGGTATTCCCCCACCATCTTGCCGTCGTGCACGGGCCGCTGCGGCGCGATTACCGTATGCTCCGAGAGCGCTGCGTGAGGCTGGCCTCGGCGCTCTCCCGGCGCGGGATCGGGCGCGGTGATACGGTCGCGGCGCTGCTGCCTAACATTCCGGCCATGCTGGAATGTCATTACGGCGTGCCGATGGCCGGCGCCGTCCTGAACACCATCAATACGCGCCTAGATCCTGGGACCATCGCCTATATCCTTGAGCATGGCGAAGCAAAGGTGATCATTGCCGATCGGGAATTCCTCCCCTCCCTGCAACTGGCTCTGGAGCAGGTGCGCCATAAGCCGATCGTGATCGAAGTGGATGATCCGGAGGCCAGCGCCGCGGCGCGGGCCCATAGCCTTGGAGGTCAGGATTATGACGCATTCCTGACCGAGGGTGACCCCGCCTTCGTCTGGCTGCAGCCGCACGATGAGTGGGATGCGATCGCACTGAATTATACCTCCGGCACGACGGGCAAGCCGAAAGGCGTCGTCTATCATCACCGGGGCGCCCAGTTGCTGGCGACCGGCAATGTCCTCTCCTCCAGCATGGCGAGGCATCCGGTTTATCTCTGGACCTTGCCGATGTTCCATTGCAACGGCTGGTGCTTCCCTTGGACCATCGTCGCGGTGGCCGGCACACATGTCTGCCTGCGCGCGGTGCGGGGCAACGCCATATGGTCGTTGATGGCCGAGCACGGTGTCACGCATATGTGCGGTGCACCGATTATCATGGCGGCACTGCTCGACACACCGGCGGCTGAAAAGCGCCCATTGTCACATCAGGTGACCTTCGTCGTGGCCGGTGCGCCGCCGCCGGAAGCGGTCCTTGCCGCCATGCGTGCGGCCGGCTTTGCCGTGCTGCATGTCTATGGTCTGACCGAAGTCTATGGTCCGGCCGTTGTCAACGAATGGCACACCAACTGGAATGCGCTACCCCCGCCCGATCAGGCGAAGCTGATGGCGCGCCAAGGCGTGCGTTACCAGGCGCTTGAGGGATTGGATGTGATGAACCCGGCATCAATGGAGCCGGTCCCCGCCGATGGGCAGACGCTCGGCGAGGTCATGATGCGCGGTAATGTGGTGATGAAGGGGTACCTCAAGGACCCGGATGCCTCTTTAAAGGCGTTTGGTGGAGGCTGGTTCCATACCGGGGATCTCGCGGTGAAGTATCCAGACGGCTACATCCAACTGAAAGATCGCTCGAAGGACATCATCATCTCGGGTGGCGAGAATATTAGCTCGATAGAGGTCGAGGACGCGCTCTACAAACATCACGCAGTTGGTCTTGTCGCTGTCGTCGCCCAACCGGATGACAAATGGGGCGAGGTGCCCTGTGCCTTCGTCGAACTCAAGCCTGGCGCCAGCGCGACGGAGGCGGAGTTGATTGCACATGCCCGCGGGATGATGGCCGGCTTCAAGGCACCAAAGCGGATCGTATTCGCGGAACTGCCGAAGACGAGCACCGGCAAAATCCAGAAGCACGTTCTGCGCGGCATGCTCTGACGCCGCGGCCTTCGGTCAGCCTCGGGCGGCCAGTGCTGCGTTGGCCCGCTCGAACGCCAGCTTGGCGAAGGTCTTGTCGTGCGGCTTTTCGGTGAGCGCCAGCGCATCCCATTCGCTGCGCTCGGTCGCGTAGAGATCGCCGCCATAGACATGCAGCGCCGCCGAGAGACCATCGATGGGATTGGCAACGCTATGGATGACATCGACGGCCAGCGAGGCGACATCCCCTGGCCGTAACGCCTGCACGGCGTGGGGTTCGATCCGCTTGGGATCATCGGCCCGTCGCCGCCAATACACATTGTCCTCGCCGCCCTGATAAAGGCCGATCACCGCCCAAAGACGGTGCTCATGCGGCCGCAGGACAAAGAGCGGCGGCCAGACGAACTGGATCACGTTCATATGGGGCGCCTGGTACAGCACCCTTGCACCGGCACGGGTCGGCGCGCCCAGCGCAGCATCGATCGCTGCGGGGTCGGCGATGGCCTCCCTGACGATAGGGGCAATGGCGTCCGGGCCGGCGGGCACGGCGGCACGGCAGCGGGCAACGAAGGCATCGAGATCGAACATCCAACAACCCTACCGCGCCAGCAGCCGGGGTGCCAACCAACCCGCGACGCCGCAGGCGGCGATGACCGTCGCCATCGGCACCGCCGTGCCATCGTGCACCAAACCGACCAGCGCGCCGGAAACGGCCCCAAGCCCGAATTGCAGGGTCCCGATCACGGCGGAAGCGCTGCCGGCCTGCCCCCCCTGCGACGCCATGGCGAGGATGGTGCCCAGCGGCATGACGCCGCCGACCCCAGCGACGTAGACAAAGAGCAGGCTTGCCAGGGCGATGAAGCCCCCCCGCCCGGTGACCGCAACGCCCAGCAGAAGCAGGCCCGCCGCCGCCATCATGGTCAGCACACCCGCCAGGACGCGTTCCGGCGGCCAGCGCTTCGTCAGGATGGGAATCAACCGCGACAGCAGCATGATCCCGCAGGCATTGGCACCGAAAAACAATGCGTAGCTGCGCGGGGAGATGTCGTACAGCGTCATGAAGACGAAGGGAGAGCCGCCGATATAGGCAAACATCCCCGCCAGCGGCAGCGTGGCGGCCAAGGCAAAGGCCATGAAGTGCCGATCCCGCAGCAGGCCGAGATAGACGCGTAGAACGCCGCGCAGACCCTCGCGGCGGCGACGTTGCACCGGTAGGCTTTCCGGCAAGGCTATGATGACCACCACCGCCAATACGGCGCTGTACGCGGCAAGCAGCAGGAAGATCAGCCGCCAACTGCCCAGGGCAAGCAGACCGCTGCCGATCGTCGGGGCGAGGATGGGCGCGAGACCCATGACCAGGGTCAGCTGCGACATCAGTCTGATCGCCGCGGAGCCTTCGGCAACGTCGCGGACGATGGCGCGTGCCATCACCATCCCGGCGCAGCCGCCGATTCCCTGACCGAACCGCAGCCAACCCAGCTGTTCGATCGTGCCTACGAAAAAACAGCCAAGCGAGGCGAGGGTGAATACCGCCAGTCCGGCCAGCAGCGGCAGGCGACGACCGTAGCGATCGGCCAGCGGTCCATAGACCAGCTGTGCGACCGACATGCCTGCGAAAAAGGCTGCCAGGGTTGCCTGTACGGCGGCGCTATCTGCCGATAAGCCGGCGGCGATCGCCGGAAAGGCCGGCAGATACATATCGGTTGCCAGCGGCCCAAAGGCCGACATCGCGCCGAGGATAATGGGCAGCAGCCGGATCATAACGCGACTTACACCGGGCTTTTGCGGCGCAGCAAATCAGAAGACGAAGGCTTCGTCGACCAGCCGCTGCTGTACCAACCGCTTCGGAATCTTGCCATAACCCGACTTGGGCAGGGCATCCCAGCGTACCACCCGCAGCGGCTGCTTGTAACGCGCAACCCGTTCGGCGAGATGCGCCATGACGGTCGCCTCATCTGCCGTCCCCACGATGCAGGCGACACCAGCCTCGCCCCATTTCGAGTGCTGCATGCCGACCACCGCGCATTCTACGACGCCGGGGCAGGTCAGGATCGCCTCCTCGACCTCGCGCGGATAGACGTTGGAGCCGCCGGAGATATACATGTCCGAAGCTCGGCCGGTGACGTAGAGAAAGCCTTGTTTATCCAGGTGACCGAGATCGCCGGTATGGAACCAGCCCTGCCGGAAGGCTGTCCTGTTGGCGTCCGGATTCTCGAAATATCCAGCGAAGACCGCCGGGCCGCGCACACAGATCTCGCCGGTCTCGCCCGCCGGCAGGCGGGTGCCGTCCTCGGCCAGGATTGCCACATCCATGGCCGTCCGCGGCGCGCCGCAGGAGCCGATGGGGAAGCGTTCATCATCGTCGAGCGAATGCTGATCCGGGCGCAGGACGGTGATGTTCCCTGTCACCTCGCCCAGGCCGAAATACTGCACCAGACAATCGCCCATGACCGCCAGCGCGCGCTTCTGATCCTCCCGATACATCGGCGCGCCGGCATAGATGACGTGGCGCAGCGAGGAGCGATCGGCGGTGAGCGCTGCAGGGTGTTCGGCCAGCGCCTTCAGGATGGTCGGCACGGTGAACATGTTGCTGATGCGGTGCTCCTCGATCAGCCGCCAGGCTGCCTCGACATCCAGCCGCTCGCCTGGCAGCAGCACCGTACGGGCCCCGCGCGCCACCTGCCCGAGTTGATGGATCCCCGCGCCGTGCGAGAGGGGGGCCAGCACCAGCGAGGCATCGCGCTCCGTCGTGCCAGGGAAAAGATCAGCCAGATGGTTGGTGACGACGAAGCCCATCTGGCCATGCGTCAGCACCGCAGCCTTCGGCTTGCCTGTGGTGCCCGAGGTAAAGAAGAACCACAGCGGGTCCGCATAGGCGACATCGGCTTCGTGATCCGGCGGCGGCGGCAGCGCGCCGGCTAGCAGCGACTCGTAGTCGTGCTCGTCGGCCCGGGCATCGCCCACGGCGATGCAGTCCTGCCCGAAGCCGGCCGCGCGTACCGCATCCGCATGCGCCTCGAAGCCGCGGTCGCGCAGCATCACCCGGGCGCGCGCGGTGACGGCGAGGTGAACCACTTCCGCCGGGGTCAGGCGGAAATTCGTTGGTACCCAGATCGCGCCCAGCTTGAAGCAGGCCCACATGCTCTCGAACATCGCGTTCGAGTTGCGCGAATGCACCAGCACGGTGTCGCCCTTGCCGACGCCAAGGCCCCGCAGCGCCGCTGCCAGCCGGTCCACCCGGCCATCCAGGTCGGCGAAGGACCAGTGCCGGTCGCCCCAGACCAGCGCCACGTGGTCGGGCAGGCGGCGGGCGGTCTGCGTCAGCAGCCGGCCCAGATTCATCGCGGTTGCCGGTCCCATGCGGCGATCCTCCCGCCATCCGCATGCGCGGCCCGCCGCGCCGTCGTCAAGCCCGTTGGGGAGTGGCGCCCCCTTCTGGCGCGGTGTAACCGGTACGATCGAGGAGGCCCGCGTGATCCCCTTTCGACCCTTCGTGCCGGACACCCAGCCGCCGCTCGATGCGCCGGCCTATGGCAGCACCCACCTGCGCCATCCCAAGCGGCCGCTCCGCCGCCTGCCGCAGACCATCAGCGAGACCACCGGGCCGCGCTTCACCCCGGCGCTGTTCCCTGAGATCGGCGACCTCACCAAGCAGGCCGCCGGCGCCCCGCTTGGCGAGCGGATCATCGTCGCCGGGCGCGTCACCGACGAGGATGGCCGGCCGATCCCCGCGACGATGATCGAGATCTGGCAGGCCAATGCTGCCGGCCGCTACGCCCATCCGCGCGACACGCACGACGCGCCGGCCGACCCGAATTTCCCCGGCGAGGGCCGCATCTTCACGGATGCCGAAGGGAACTACCGCTTCGTCTCGATCAAGCCCGGCGCCTATCCCTGGCGCAACCACCACAATGCCTGGCGGCCGATCCACATCCATCTCTCGCTGTTCGGTGAGGGCTTCGCCCAGCGGCTGATCACCCAGATGTATTTCCCCGGCGACCCATTGCTGCCGCTCGACCCCGTCTTCAACGCGGTGCCCGATGCGGCGGCGCGCGATCGCCTGGTCAGCCGCTTCGACCTTGCGCTGACCGAGCCGGAATGGGCGCTCGGCTACCGCTTCGACATCGTGCTGCGCGGCCGTGGCGCTACGCCGTTCGAGGCGGCGCGCTGATGCCCGCCGCAACCGCCAGCCAGACCATCGGGCCCTACTGGCACCTCATTGAACACAAGGAATGGGCGGACCTCACGCGCTTTGGCGCGACCGGGGAGGTCATCACCATCACCGGCCGCATCACCGATGGGGCGGGGGAGCCGGCCGGCGATACCGCGGTGGAGCTCTGGCAGGCCAGCCCGGCCGCGTCAGCCCTATTTCCCGGCTATGGCCGCTGCGGCACCGATGCGGCGGGGGCCTTCCGCTTCACCACGCTGAAGCCGGAGGCGCTGCCC
>CAITYE010000406.1 GCA_903896535.1 uncultured Paracraurococcus sp. | reverse complement strand
CTGCATCATTATGATGCGAAATTCAAGTCCCGTCGCGGCCGCCTGACACTGCCTCCCGTGCCGCCAGTTCGGCGTCAACCTCGGCGATCAGGTCCTCCACCTCGACGCAGTTGCGATTTCAATGACCCGGCTGGTCCGGTCGAGGACATTGAGGGCATGCCTCTCTCATCCTTACGTAACTACTCCCCGTCATGATTGGCGGGGCTTCCGGCCTGGGGCCTTCGTTTCCTGCTTCGATGCTGCCTTTGACAACTCTTTGGCGGCCTGTCCGGGGCTGCCCGACAATACCCTTAAAATCCAACCATAGTTATTCAGCGTGAGGTGAATCCCTGTCGGGATCCACGCCGATAGGGTCGCTTGCTACGGGCGGCGCGATATCGCCCCGATGTGTTGGCGCGACCGTGCTCGGCGCTTGATCCTCAGCCAGTGTCTGCAGCGCATGCCTGGTCCGCCGGATCGTCGCATCGATGGCGGCCATAGCCTCCTCAAGCTCGTCGTAATCGAACCTCTGGCGCACGAGTGACCCGAACGGCGCGATCGCCCCTTCTCCGACTGGAGCGACGTCCTCGACCGGGATCTGCCGCGGTCGGCCGCGCCCACGGCCCGGCTCGGGCCGGCGCGGCGGCGCAACGGCGCGGGCGAGTGGCGCCAGCCCGCGCAACCCAAAGAGCCGCCGGGCCGAACGTCCGGTGACCTCGACCACGACGCCGAGGCCGACGAGTTGCTCGAGCAGGGCGAGGGCGTTCTTGATCGCCATGCCGAGTGCGCCTGCGAGCGTCGTCGCCGACAGCAGGGGCGTGGCGGCGAGCAGGTCGATGGCGGCCGGCGCGCGGGAATGCCGACGGCGGCCGGCCACTGCGCTGCGGGCGGCGAGCCAGCCGCGTTCGAGCTCGCCGAGCAGGCCGAGGGTCGCCTCCGCCTCGTCGGCCAGCGCCTGCAGCATGACCGGGATCCAGCTTTCGGGCTGCCAGGCGACCTCGGGTCGCAGCGCCGCGGCGCCGGTAAGCGGCAGCGGCGCGCGCAGCAGTCGCGTGGCGGTCCAGGTGCGGACCAGAGCGGCGCGCAGTGGCGGCCGGGCGCCGCCCTGATCGAGCCAGCCCCAGACGCCGGCGGCAGCGTCGAGCAGGGCGACGCCGCTCGGCTGATTGGACCGCAGCACGTCGAGCGCCTCGCGGACCTGGCCTTCCTCATCGAAGTCCGGGGTGGTGAGCCAGCGATGCAGGGTGAGCGCCATGCGGCCCGCCTCAAAGACGTCGCCCGCTTCCGCGATACTACGGGCCTCACCAAGCCGGCGCGGCCTGAGGCCTTCGAGCAGGGCGGCGAGCTGCCACGGGTCGATCAGCTGACCGTCGACTGCTGCCTGGCGACGGACGGCCTCGAGGCGGGAGCGGTGCAGCAGGGCTGGCAGCAGCGGATGGCCAGTGGTCGCCTGGTCGAGCCGGGCAAAGCCGGCCGAGGCGCGCGCCAGCGCCGCGAGCAGCGCCGGGTCGGCGGCGACGGGGGCTGGGCGGAGCAAGCGGTCGAGCGGGCCGGTCACTGGAAATGTGATCCGTCAGAGTGTTATGGGGATAGGATACGTAATTTCCGCTATAAAGTAAAATAGTGAGAATAACGCAAAACGACCCTGCCCTGCCTGCTTTATGTCCGATAATGTTTCTTGTCGGACATAGTGTTTTTCGCTACGATCAGTGCTCATGTCGACCCCAGACGGCCTCCCCGCCCCTGCCCCTCCTAGCCCCGGCGAGGTCCGCCGTTGGTTCGAGACCGCCGAGGACCTCGTCCTGCCAAGCGAGGCGCGGAACTTGGCAGACGCCCGCGACGCCGCCCTGGCCTTTGCCCGCGCCTCCAAGGCCGCGAACACCCGCCGCGCCTACCGCGCCGGCGTCAGGGCCTGGTGCGCCTGGTGCGACATCCACGGGTTGCCTGCGCTGCCGGCCCACGGCGAGGACGTCGCGGCCTATCTCGCTGGGCTCCGGGTCGCCGGCCGGGCGCCGGCCACCATCGAGGTCCACCGCGCCGCCATCCGCTACCTGCATCACCTCGGCCGCCAGCCGGTGCCGACCGACGACGCCGCGGTCGGCGAGACGCTCGCCGGCATCCATCGCAGCGCGGCAGCCGCCGGCTACGCCCCCGCCAAGAAAACCGCCGCCACCGTCGAGGTGCTGCGCAGCATCCTCGCCGGGATCCCGAACGACCTGCGGGGCTTACGCGACCGCGCCGTGCTGCTGGTGGGCTTTGCCGGGGCGCTGCGGCGGGCCGAGCTCGCCGCCATCCGCGTCGAGCACCTCGAGACCACGACCCGCGGCCTACGGCTGACCCTGCCGGTCTCGAAGGGCGAGCGGCGTGGCCGGGCGGTCACCATCCCCCTGCCCCACGGCGCCCACGGTCTCTGCCCGGTGCGGGCATTACAAGTCTGGCAGGCGGCGGCAGGCATCACCGAAGGCGCGGTCTTCCGGCGGCTCTGGCAGCCACCCACTGGCGTCGAGGGCGGCCCCCCTCCCCGGCCGAAACTCGGCCATGCCGCGATCGAGCCACGTACCGTCGCCCGAATCGTCCAGGCCCGCGCCACCGCGGCCGGCTACCCACCCGGCGCCCTCGGCGGCCACAGCCTGAAGCGCGGCGCACTGACCACCGGGATGGAGCGCGGCGTCCATCCCGCCAGGCTAAAGCGGCTCGGCCGGCACCGCAGCTACGCCGTGCTCGATGAATATCTTGAGCACGGTGATCCGTTCGAGGGGCATCCGCTCGGCGAGGTGCTGTAGTGGCGCTTCTCTCGAGTATGCGGGGCTGCCTTAATCGCCCGAAGCCTTGGTCAGAGCAGCCAGCGCCGGGCCCGTGGGCCATAGATATGGCCATCACTACGCCTATGGCAGCCGCAGCGCCTCCTCGACCTCCGGCAAAGGTGCGAGCGAGCCCACCACGACGGACGGCGACCAGAGTAGCGGAAACAGCCGCTCAGTTTCCCCAAGCGGGAAGGCCACCTCCAGGGGCGCATCCTTCGCGCCGGTCAATAACCCGCGCTCAACGAGCGGCCTGACCAGGCGGCGGGCCTGCCGGTCGCTCGTGCCAACCAGCCCCGGCACCTCGCCGCGGGGGACCCTGCCGAACAGCACCGCCGCTTCCAGCAAGGGCCCGACGCGCGGGTCAAGCCGGCCACCGGCCGCCTCGGCCGCCACGAACTCTCGCACCCGGCCCGATAGCGCCTCTGGCGCCAGCAACGCCTGCATGAACCGCACCTGGTCGAGACAGGCCGCCAGGAAGAAGCGGCAGAAGGCAGCCAATCGGCCATCCGAGAGGATCCCACGACCGTCGAGCGCTCCCTGCGGCGGAGCATCGGCTCCTGCGAGGTAGGCCTTGTACGCCTCGACGTTGCGCGCGAGGCCGCGCGAAACCGACCACAGGGCCGAGCCGACAGAGGCGCGCCGCAACAGCGCGTGCGACAGCAGCCGGGTGGTGCGTCCATTGCCGTCCGCGAAGGGATGAACCCAGAGCAGGCGATGGTGGAGCGCGGCGATGGCGATCAGCCGGTCGGCTCGGCCATAGAGTTCAGGTGCACCCTCGTCTAGGCGGGACAGCCAGCCCGGCAGTTCGTCTGGCGCCGGCGCGAGATGATGGCCGACTTCGACATGGCTATCCCGCAACTGGCCGGGCAGCACCTCGACCAGACGGCCGCTACCGCGTTCCTCGACGAAGCAGAGCTCCGGCGGCATGCGTTCATAGAACCGTCGGTGGATCTCGACCGCCAACGCCGAGGGCTTGGCGAAACTGTCTAGCTCGCCGGTATCGATCGCCGCCTGCACCGCGATATGGGCCGCCGCCTCAAGCTGAAGGTTCCGGCGTTGCGGCTCCGCCGCCAAATCAGCCCTGAGCGCACGCTCGATGTCGACGGGGCGGGTGTCGTGTCCTTCGATCAAGTTCGAATAGTAGCAGTTCATCCCTCGCACGAGGTCGCCGACGGCCTTGGCGGTTCCAGGCGCCAGCCTGCCGGCCAATCCTCCAGCCTTTGCCCCGAGGAGGAAGGCGAGATCGTGAAGGGCAGCCCAGGTCGGCTGCTCGCTACCGGGCACCAGGGTTAGGGAGGCGGGGCCTGCGTTTGGCACAGTCAAATGGCCGGCTGGTGATATTGGGCACAATACTGAAATTGCCCCGAAAAGTCGACCACTTTGCGGTTCATTTGGCCGGCTTCATGGCCGGCATGAGGCGGCTGTTTGGGCGTGTCCTGAATGACGGTAGGACCTAGGCGGAATGGATGATCGAACGTGCCTCTGCCCAGTGCTGGCAAATTCTAGTAGCTCGTTAGGCCATGCCGCG